>DASXKM010000121.1:0-7859 GCA_036496825.1 Puia sp.
TTACAATGAAAATACACTAACCGATTATAATGCATATAATTTAAAAGTTTCAGCGGGATTATATTATAAGATAAGTGACAATACCACGGTAAGTCTGACGGGGAATTTTGGTTCGACAAATACAATTTATACAGGGACTGACCGGTTTAGTTTACAGGACACAAAAATAGGACAGTATAAAGCAGAAGTAACCGGCAGGAATTTTTATGCAAGAGCATATACAACGCAGGAAGATGCCGGCAATTCCTATGATATGGTCGCCACATCCACACTCATAAATGAATCATACGCCCCGACAGCAACCGTTTGGGCACCAACCTATATTGGCACCTATGCACAGGCTTTTGGAGCGGCACTTGCGCTGGGACAAACGCCCGCTCAGGCATACGTAAGTGCCAGCGCCGCGGCGAGAACAAACGCGGATAAAAACAGATATCAGCCGGGAACTGCGGCATTCAATAATTCATTGGATTCACTGAAAAAACTGGCTATTCCCGCTGGTGGAAAATTCAATGACAAGACAAATCTGTATGTCGTGGAAGGCATGTATAATTTTTCGGATCTGATCAAATGGGCTGATATCAGTATCGGTGCTTCCACGAAAGAGTATGTGCTAAATTCCCACGGAACAATCTTCGCCGATACGGCCGGTGTGATCAATATCAACGAAACAGGCGCATTTGTACAGATTCAAAAAGGTTTTTTTGACAACTACTTAAAAATAACAGTAGCGGGACGATATGACAAGAATTCCAATTTCAAGGGCAGATTTACGCCCAGGATTACCGCTGTTTACGAAGTGGCAAAGGACAATTATATCCGTGCTTCCTATCAGACGGCTTATCGCTTTCCGTCCACTCAGAATCAATATATTAATCTGCAAACGGGTTCTGCACGACTGATCGGCGGTCTTCCACAATTTATTTCCTACTATGGATTAACAAGCGACACATACGATACCGCGGCTCTTGGAAATTATGCAAGAACCGGTGTGCCCCCAACACAATATCAGTTCAAAGAATTCAAACCCGAGACAGTTGCTTCCTGGGAATTGGGATATAAGGGACTTATCGCAAACAAATTGTTCATAGACGTTTATGGGTTCTATGCACAATACACCGATTTTATCGGACTGACTGTGCTGGTTAAAAATCCGCTGACCGAAGGACAAAATGCGCTGAACACTTTTGGGATATATACAAACAGCAGTAACAAAGTCAATACGGTTGGAGCCGGCATCGGGCTTCAGTACACTTTGCCGAAAGGATTTTTTGTGGGAGGAAATCTCGCGTATAATGATCTTTCTAACAATGATGCGAATGTGCTGACCCAATTCAATACACCAAAAATCAAGTATAATATTTCTGTTGGAAACTATACGATTAAGAAGGTGTTTGGTTTTAACCTGACTTATCACTGGCAGGACAGCTATGTGTACGAATCCTCATTCATTTCAGGTACCACGCCATCTTTCGGCGCGCTGGATGCACAGATCAGTATGAAACTTCCCAAATTGCAGAACAGCATGATCAAAATCGGCGCAACCAACCTGCTGAATAAATATTATGTTGATGCCATTGGTAATTCGCAGATCGGAGGGTTGTACTATATCAGTTTGGGATATAACGTTTTTTAGACTGGAAGACTGGAAGACTGAAAGACTGAAAGTGGTCGTTTGATTAGTTAATTAACTTGTACTTCCAGTCTTCCCGACTTCCAGACTGGCGCTAGACATTAAACCGAAAATGCATAACATCTCCATCCTGCACAATATATTCCTTGCCTTCAATGGAAAGTTTTCCAACATCTTTACAAGCAGATTCGGAACCATACTTTATAAAATCATTATAATGGATTACCTCCGCCTTGATAAATCCCTTTTCAAAATCAGTATGAATAACGGAAGCGGCTTGTGGTGCCTTCCAGCCTTTTTGAATGGTCCAGGCCCTGACCTCCTGTACACCGGCTGTAAAATACGTCTGCAGGGTTAACAACGCATATGTACTCCGGATCAGTTTATTCAATGCAGGTTCTTTCATTTTGTATTCTTCCATGAACATCGCTTTGTCATCTGCATTTTCCAGTTCAGCAATTTGCTGCTCAATGGAATTATTCATCACGATCATCTGGGCGTGTTCTGCTTCTGCCGCTTTTTTCAGCGCTTCAGAATATTTATTTCCGGTATGCATAGATTCTTCATCTACATTGGCGACATACAATACGGGTTTATCAGTCAATAAAAAAAGATCCGTGATGGCGGTCTTGTCGTTTTTGTCGAGATGAAGTTCCCGGATATTTTTTCCTTTTTCCAGATGTTCTTTGACACGTTTCAGAACTTCAAATTCTGATTTTTGTTTGGCATCTGCTGTCCGGAGTAATTTTTCCGCTTTCTGATATTTTCTTTCCACACCGTCCAGATCTTTCAGCTGGAGCTCCGTATCAATAATTTCCTTATCGCTCACAGGATTGATCGCGCCTTCTTCACGAAGAACATTTTCGTCCTCAAAACAACGGATCACATGTACGATGGCATCTACTTCCCGGATATTCGCCAGGAATTTATTTCCCAGCCCCTCACCCTTGCTGGCGCCCTTTACGAGACCGGCAATATCCACAATTTCAATTTGTGTTGGAACGATCCGGTCGGGGTGCACGAGGGTAGCCAGTTTTTCCAGACGTTCGTCTGGCACATCTACCAATCCGATATTGGGTTCAATCGTACAAAACCGGTAGTTACTTGCCTGGGCTTTTGCACTCGTACTGACCGCATTAAACAGCGTGGATTTTCCTACATTCGGCAACCCGACGATGCCTGCCTTTAAAGCCATAAAAAATTATATTTATTGATTCTGAAAACCTGTGTTTTTGCGTCCGCAAAGATAGAAGTATTTGAGGGATCGTTATTTAATTACTTATATTCAACCCATAATTCCGGCTATGGCCCTCAACCTGATTTGGATCATTTTTTTTCTGATAGCCTTTATTACCGCGCTGGTGCGGCTGATTTTTTTCGGGGATACGGAAATATTCAAAACAATCATCGATGGGGTTTTTGATTCCGCGGGATCGAGTGTACAAATAGCCATCGGACTGATTGGTATTTTGGCTATGTTTCTCGGTTTCCTGAATATTGGAGAAAAAGCCGGCGCCATCAATTTCCTGTCACGCATTATCGGCCCTTTTTTCAGCAGACTTTTCCCGGAGGTTCCGAAGAATCATCCTTCGATGGGACATATGGTGATGAACTTTTCTGCGAATCTCCTGGGACTTGATAATGCCGCAACCCCTTTTGGTTTAAAAGCGATGAAAAGCCTGCAGGAACTGAATCCGAATAAAGATCAGGCTTCCAATGCGCAGATCATGTTCATGGTTCTGCATGCTTCGGGACTCACGATCATTCCTGTGAGTATTATTGCCCAACGAGCCATTTTAAAATCGACCGATCCCACAAGCATTTTTATTCCCTGTATGATTGTCACATTTGTGGCGACTGTCGTAGCACTCACAGTCGTGGCCATAAAACAAAAAATCAATTTATTACAGCCTGTCATATTATTATGGGTGGGAGGGATTTCCGTATTGATCGGTCTGCTGGTATACTTTCTGCGTTTACACAGTAATTATATTGATCCGTTTTCAAAGATATTCAGCAATGGCCTCATCCTGTTGTTGTTTGTTGTTTTTATCGTCGGTGGTCTGGTGAAGCGGGTCAATGTATACGAATCATTTATAGAAGGTGCCAAGCAGGGTTTTCAGGTGGCGGTAACTGTGATACCTTACCTGGTGGCGATGCTGGTGGCGATCAGTGTCATCCGGAGTTGTGGTGTGCTGGATTTTATAACGGGCGGTATCGGGTCCTTTTTTCACCTGTTAGGCATCAATAGTGATTTTGTCCCTGCATTGCCGACAGCCCTCATGCGTCCCCTAAGCGGGGCCGCCGGCAGAGGCATGATGATTACGGCCATGCAGCAATATGGTCCGGATTCTTTCATAGGAAAACTTGCCTGTATTTTTCAGGGAACCACCGATTCCACTTTTTATATTGTGGCTTTATATTTTGGTTCGGTTGGAATTAGTAAAGTCCGCTATACCATTCCTGTATCATTGCTGGCAGATTTGTCTGCGATTGTAACAGCGATCCTGCTAGCCTACGTATTCTTTGTACATTAAATTGACAATTGACAATTAACAATTGACAACTATTCAAAGAGCTCAAACTTCGACTTCGGTCTCCGTTCTTCTAGCCATTTGAAATTCCGGAGTTTCATCTCATCGAGATTTACTTTTTTGATCGGGTACATCGTACCATCGGCATCCTGACGGAGGACGACTTTATTCAGCTGCTTATTGAGAAAGATCATATCGATGACATCCGCTTTATTTACACGGTTCACGCCAACAAATGCCGCACTGTCGTCTTTTATATAGTAAACGGCCTCAGCGCTTCCCTTACTTCGCATATAGTCAATGACTCCGTCTTTGAAATAACCATTCAGCGTATTACCTTTTATCTGGTTATACATATTTGCAAAAGTCTTCCCCACAACCAGACTGTTTTCAAAAACATATAAGCGGTCGGGTTTTTTATTTTTGGTATACAAAAACATTGTGTCACCGGTCACCTGATAACCACCCGCCCACGCAATGGGGTTTGTATATAAACGGAAAATTGAATCGAGACCTGAATAATAACAACTGTCAGCCACGGCCTGCAGGGAGTCAGAAAAGATTCTTACATGATGATAAATCTGTAAATACCGTAGACTGCTGTCATGCGGATTTTTTGCCGTGCGTACGATCTCTTCTCCCTGTACAGAATCTGGTCTATTCAAAACAGAATCGGGAATTCGCGCTGAAAATACCGTGTCGCCTGTAATATAAATGGAATCCTTGTCCTGTTTTAATATGATAAGGGGTTTTTGGGTCGCAAAAAAAGTATTCGCTTTGCTGTTCGCGATCATCAGGTTTGAAATCATGGTCAGATTTTGAACGGTATCCCGGAAAACGGCATTCCCCTGCGCAATACTCAATCCCGTGCTATCATCAAAACGAATATGATCGGCAGTGATTCTTTCAGATTTATCAGTTATGGTGGGTCGTTTTCCAAACTGGGCACGATGATTTTTAAGGTCATAGTATCCCTCCCGGGTGGTGATCGTCCTGCCCGTGCTGTCGATGATATAAGTGTCGGTGATAAAAGTCGCCAGCTGATTTTCGGAATTATAAAGCAATGAATCTGCGGTCAGATCATATGCGGGATCTTTCAGTTTGACATTTTTTTTGAAATAGACATCCTTGGTTGCTTCATAGTAGGTGCCCTCCTTGCTGGTGACGATCGTATTCTTGTTCACCACTTTTCCTCCATTATAATAATCCCCGATATGCTGATTCATATCGTAATGCAGTTCATCGGTGGATAAAGTGCCTTTGCCATCCTTTAACTCAACATGCTTCTGAAAAATAATCTGCTTGGTGTCAACAAAATATTTCATATAATCCGAGTAGATATCGGTTGAATCCTTGTCGTTGATATGAACATGACCAAAGGCTTCAATCGTGTTGTCTTTGTGGTTCATCGCGAGACTGTCGGTATAAAACAGTGTTTTATCACTTTGGAGTTTTACATGCCCGAACAAAGACTGGATGTCAACAGAATCTTTTTGCTTCTGACGGAGTGTGTCCGAGTGCCATATATAAATGGTTTGCGTGCTGTCGCCGGTTTTAGACTTAAAGGTAACAGCAGTCTGTGCATAGGATTGAAATCCTGACATGCATAATATCAGTAAGGCCAGAAAGGGGGCCGTTTTTTTCATTACTTTTTGGTTGGCGGATTGGAATTCGCGCTGGTGTCATTCAGGGGGGCCATCAGGGGTCCTTTTTTATCTTTGCTTCCGAAAACAGAAATGTTCACATATCGTTTCGGATGCATCCGCAGATCGTCGAGTAAAATATTCAGACTCCGCGTAGTGCTTTCCAGGTTAAGATAAAGTCTTTTGTCATTTAATAATAGCCCGAGCGTTCCATTCGGGCTGTTCACTTTATTGATAGCATCTTTGAGGGAATTCATCGCATTCTGGGCACTGGTCAGGGTTTCATCGATTTTCGCATTTGCCAGTTTGCTGGTTGTTTTTTCCAGGTTATCGAGTGTTCCTGTAATCCGCTGATTATTGGCGGCCAGATTACTGGTGAAACTATCCAGATGCGTCATGGAATGAGCCAGTGAACTCGTCCGGTCGTTCAGCATGATCTGGAGAGATGCCGAAGATCTCGCAAGATTGCCAATGATGGAAGTAAAATTATCTTTTACAGCCGGGTTAAACAGGCTGCCTACTACCTGGATAAGTGAATCAAGAGATTGCAGCGTACCGTTCAGGGTTTTCACCACCGGATTCAGGCTGGACTGGAATTCGGTCAGGATGCTTCCTTTTTCAATGGAACTAAGGGTATCTCCGTCCTGAATATAATCCGTTGCGTCGCCTTTTTTTATGATAATATTGGATGAGCTGATCAGTGCTGAGTTTATATAAGCAACCGAATTCTTCGGAATATTTACATCCTGCTTCATACTGATAGTAACCAGTATGCCATCAATGTTTTTATCAGTAGCCTTGATGGCATACACGCTCCCGACGTTTAGGCCTTTTATGCTGACAGAATTTGAAAGTTCAAGACCGTCAACGTTTCTGAAAACCGCGTAAATTTTCTTGCTGTGAGAGAACAGGTCCTTCCCTTTGAGAAAATTGAATCCCAGTATGAGCAGCGCAATTGCCACCGAAGCCAGCGCACCAATTTTTGTTTCGTTCGTAATTTTCATTCGCAGTTTTGTTTAAAAAAAATGGCCGCTGTTTACACCTTTTATACATTACAAACCTAAGGAAAAAGATCGTTCACCGTGAAGGCCGTTCCTCCTTTATTGGCCCGTGGTATCTGGCACCGATGCCGGCGGAGCAGGTACACCACCTTCCACCTGATTTTTATAACGTTCCAGTGCGTCAATGATATTTTCAACTACTTCATCCTGTCCTTTGTTACTGTTCAGATATTCTTCTTCTTCTTTATTACTTAAAAAACCCACTTCGATCAACACACTTGGCATACCGGTTGCCTGAAGTACCTGTATTCCCACATCCCGTTGTTTAACACCGTAACTCTGTCTGCCCGCTGCTGCAAAAGATTCTTCCACCATAGTTGCAAAAAGCGCACTGTTATCAAAATATTTTTTCTCATATAAAGCAGCGCGCATGCGGGCCTCAGGAGATGTCAGATCAAATGCTTCCTCAGCAGCCGCGCTACCGCTGCTGTCGGCAACATCTTCGCCACTTTCAGCAGCTTCATTGATGGCATCATTCTTATTTTCCTGTTTGCCTGCTTTCCAAATATAAGTTTCTGTACCAACTCTTGTATTCTTCACCCAGTAAGACTCATAGATAGGAGCATTGACCCACTTCTTTTTTTTCTTTGAACCCTTACCCACATAAACCAGCTTTTTTTTGTGTCCGATCACTCTCTTCTCATAATAACCACCCGCGGGCTGCCGGGTGGAATTGCAATGTATGCTGATGAATAAATCGCCTTTGGCCTGATTCGCAATTTGCGCACGCCCATGCAGATCGTCGTGCAGGTTATCTGCATTATTTACACAGGCATCTGTTGTTCTGGTAAAAACAACTTTTGTGTTGGGGAATTTGGCTTTGATGGCTTCTCCCAGTTTTAGGGATATATCAAGTGTAACGTCTTTTTCTGCAGAGATGAGTCCGCGTGTGCCGGGGTATAAACCGCCATGGCCCGGATCAATCACGATCGTGCGTAATTTAATAGCAGACGGATGATCACCCGAATGAAAAGACGAAAAAGTAAAG
>DASXKM010000122.1:0-4247 GCA_036496825.1 Puia sp.
CTTTGAATTGGCATCCACTTTCCCTTTATCTGTCGGGAAATTCCACTGGCAACTCACGGCAGCCGAAGTGATTGTAATTCCTCTTTCCTTTTCCTGATCCATCCAGTCGGTTGTCGCCGCTCCGTCATGCACTTCACCGATCTTATGAATCATGCCGGTGTAACGCAGGATACGCTCGGTAGTTGTTGTTTTTCCGGCGTCAATATGAGCCGCAATACCGAAATTTCTCTGGAATTTTAAGTCTGCCATTTTTGTTAATTAAAAGTATTTTTCTTTAGGTGCGCAAAGGTACCAAATTTTCCGCAATAAAGCGCAAATTTGGAGATGTGGTTCGTTAAAAAACGCTGTCAAATCAATGGGCCCGACGCGACAGTTTAAACAAAATTTATGGCCGTTTAAGACGGTATAAACAAGCCCCATATAATTCGCTTATAACTATTATAACATTCTTATTATTATATCAGATAAAGGTCGAACAAACGAAGATGCGGATCGATGCGGAAATCTTTTTATTCTTCACTGACTGGGTGAATTGGAGACAGGACTAAACCGGCTGCATAAAAAAAATCTCCCGATAAGGCGGGAGATTCGTTAGACAAGCGTAAAATGCTATTATATCCTGAAATGGGCAAATGCCTTGTTGGCTTCTGCCATTCTGTGTGTATCTTCTTTCTTCTTAAATGCACCGCCTTCACCCTTGCTGGCTGCGAGTATTTCCCCTGCCAGCTTATCAGCCATGCTCTTTCCGTTTCTTTCGCGGCTAAATCGTATCAACCATTTGATGCTCAGTGAAATTTTACGGTCAGCACGAACTTCTGCAGGAATCTGAAAAGTAGCTCCGCCGATACGACGGCTTCTCACTTCCACGGCTGGCGTAACATTGTTCAGGGCCCTTCTCCAGATTTCATATCCGTTATCGTTGCTTTGTTTTGAAACGCGGTCAATGGCATCGTAAAAAAGACCAAAGGCCGTATTTTTCTTGCCCTGCCACATCAGGTTATTTACAAAACGCGTAACCAGGATGTCGTTATATTTTGCATCCGGAGCGAGTGGTAATTTTTTGGCCTGTGACTTCCTCATGAGTTATTTGTAATTAAAAATTTGATTATTTCTTGGCAGCTGGTTTTGCACCCGCTTTTTCTTTCTTGGTTCCGTATTTTGAACGGCTCTTCTTACGATCTTTTACGCCCGCAGTATCCAGTGATCCGCGAACGATGTGATAACGTACGCCCGGAAGATCCTTAACACGGCCTCCGCGAATTAGTACGATACTGTGTTCCTGCAGATTATGCCCTTCACCCGGGATATAGGCGATTACCTCGATCTTGTTTGTTAACCGCACTTTAGCCACCTTACGGAGGGCAGAGTTTGGTTTTTTAGGCGTCGTCGTGTACACGCGGGTACACACGCCACGTCGCTGGGGACAGCTATCCAGAGCCCTGGACTTGCTTTTTGCGCGGATGATCTCCCTTCCTTTTCTAACTAATTGTTGTATAGTAGGCATTCGGAACCTGTTTGAATTTTGGGACGGCAAAGGTAACGGGCGAGCCGGGATTCTCCAAATTAATGTTGATCTTAAACTTTTACCAGCCAGCTATGGATATCAGGTCTTTTGCCTTCCCTGATTTCGGTCAGAATTTTTTTAGCCATCGGGCCGGTTTTATAAAAAGCTACATCCAGGTGCATACTGTAATCTTTATAACAGAGTTCCCGGAGTGGGGAAATGGTAGCAGCTGTTCCGGATCCAAATATTTCGGTCAGTTTTCCGCTTTTGTAACCCTCCACCACCTCGTCTATATTGATTTTTCTTTCTTCAACTGTTAATCCCTGTTCTCTCAATACTGTCATTACACTATTCCGGGTAACACCCTCCAGGATCGTTCCTTCTTCCAGTGAGGGCGTGACCGCCGTATTTCCAAAGATGAAAAACACATTCATCGTACCTACTTCCTGCAACCATTTATGTTCGAAAGCGTCTGTCCACAATACCTGGTCAAATCCCTTAACCCTGGCTTCAGAAGTTGCTTTTAGCGCGCCTCCGTAGTTTCCGGCATTTTTGGCAAACCCGACGCCGCCCGGAGCGGCCCGTGTATATTTTTCTTCCACGTAAATTTTCATCGGAGAAGAGTAATAGGGACCTGTAGGACTTAACAGGATCATAAACTTATAAGTCTCCGAAGGCTTTACTCCCAGGGTTGCGTCCGTCGCAAACATAAATGGTCGTATGTATAAAGAATAATCTTCTTTCGCAGGTATCCAGTCCCTATCGATGGCGATCAACTGACGCATACCTTCAATAAAAATATCTTCCGGCACCGTTGGCATATCCATTCTGTCTGCAGAAATATTAAACCGCCTCATATTGTCGTAGGGGCGAAAAATAAAAGCTTCCCCGTTGTCTCTGCGGTATGCCTTAATCCCTTCGAAAATCGACTGACCATAATGGAGTGCCATCATAGATGGTTCTATGCTGATCGCCTGATAAGGCTTGATGGAAACCAGCTTCCATTCACCGTCGGCATATTCCGCTTCGAGCATGTGATCACTGAAATATTTTCCAAAAGGCAGGTCGTCAAAATCCGTTTCTGCCAGCCTGCTTCTCTTTATCTTTAAAACTGGTATATCCATCGTCTCCATCATAAATACTAATTTTGATATTACAAAGAAACAAAACATTCTCTCAGCGTACAAAACCCCTCATCATTTTTCATGCAGTTTTATGGGAATCAATAATCTCCGGCTTACTTCCGAATTGATCGCAGCCCTGTATCCTGAATCACTGATTGACGGAAATGAGCCTGTACCGCTAACAGAGAACGTCAGGACATCAACGAAGGTTGCGAAAACCAGAATCGCTTACCCCTTTCTAGGGGGAAATAATCGTTCCATCTGCTTTCTTGCAGACTACCAGGAAGGAGATTTCCTGCCGGCAGGCCAGCTCGTCTTTCTTCAAAAAATGATTGCTGCCTGCAAATACAATCTCAACGATATCGCGCTACTGAATATTGCCCGAATACCATTCGATCTCGCTGAATTAAGAATCCGGTTCAATCCGCGGATCATATTTCTATGGGGAATTCTGCCGGCAGCTGTTGGGCTTAAATCCGGCCTGCCTGACTTCAGCGTAACTTTGGTGGACGGAATTTCTGTAATTCCGGTATCAGGTCCCGATTTAATGAGCGTGGGCAGTCCTGAAGGCATTGAATTGAAGCATCGTCTCTGGGTCTGTCTCAAAAAATTATTTGCTCTGTGAAATTGATTTTCGCCAGTAATAACCCGCATAAGTTGCAGGAACTCCGTTCTGCCATTGGATTGAAACTGGAAATCGAATCACTAAAGGAAGCCGGGATATTTCAGGAATTACCAGAACCGTTTCTCACATTGAAAGATAATGCCCGTTCAAAAGCGAAAACGGTCAGTCAGCTGACGGGAGGAGAAAATTGTTTCAGCGAGGATACTGGTCTGGAAGTAGATGTTCTGGGAGGCGAACCTGGTGTTCATAGCGCCCGTTATGCCGGTGATCCACCTGATCCGGCAAACAATGTAAAGAAACTTCTCAGGGCTTTGACAGACTCATCCAATCGCCGGGCAAGATTTACAACCATCATTTGTCTGATCCTGCATGGTAAAGAATACTTTTTTGAGGGCCGTTGCGAAGGACAAATTCTTCGAACTCCATCCGGAAGTCGTGGGTTTGGTTATGATCCGATATTTCGACCGGATGGTGCCCATAAAAGTTTTGCAGAAATGAACGGAGAAGAAAAGAATCTTTTCAGTCATCGCCGCAAAGCCGGTGATCTGCTGATTGCTTTTTTAAAAACCCAAACAGAATCCATCGATGGCCAGAATTAAGATAGATCTACCAGCATCTTTTTCTTTCACTACCGCTATTTCCGTACGCATCACCGATCTGAATTACGGAGCACATGCGGGAAATGATACCGTGCTTAGTTTCGCTCATGAAGCCCGCGTCCGTTATCTCCAATCGCTGGGTTACAGCGAATTCAATCTGGATGGCGCCGGCCTGATCATGGCAGATGCCGCATTGGTTTTCAAAAATGAAATTTATTATGGAGACGAATTGATCATCAGCCTTCGGGCAGTCGAATTCACCCGTGTGGGCTTCGACCTCGTATATAAAATGGAAAAAAAAACCGGCAATCAGGCACCCCTCCTGGTAGCTCTGGTAAAAACAGCCATGGTTTGTTTTGATTACAATCTGAAGAAAATAGTACGACTATCGGAAA
>DASXKM010000123.1:0-6814 GCA_036496825.1 Puia sp.
GCGA
Source organism: Puia sp. (assembly GCA_036496825.1). Classification (GTDB taxonomy): domain Bacteria; phylum Bacteroidota; class Bacteroidia; order Chitinophagales; family Chitinophagaceae; genus Puia. Next base: position 5 of record DASXKM010000123.1, read on the forward strand.
GAATTCCGGTCAGTAAAATAAAACTCAATCCGGAAATCCAGAATCCCATGCTTTTAAAATCGATGAACAATTGTTTTTCTGTAAGGGTATTGAACGAGGGCAGCACAATCTGTACAATCGAGATGGCCAGGATGCCGGCGAAAAGGGATATCAGGATGGACTCAATCAGAAACTGCGCGATGAGAGATCTTTTCAATGCGCCCGCTACTTTGCGGATGCCGACTTCCTTTGCCCTCTTTTCACTTCTCGCCGTTGAGAGATTCATGAAGTTGATGCAGGCGATCAGAAGGATGAATGCAGCAATGATGGCGAAGGTTCTTACTGTGCTGATTAATCCGCCGACAGGTTTTCCATCTGAAAAATCGGAATATAATCTGAGCTGGCTCACAGGATAGAGGAACTCTGTCGTTTTCGCCGTTCCTCCTGAATGCTGCACGATCACATTTTTGATTTTACTATCCGCAGAAGCGAAAGAAGCATGGCGCTTCAGGGTGACGAAAGTTCTTATCGAAACATCTCCCCAGTCCTCATCAATATTTTTCCTTACGGTATTATAAACATAGGACATCAGGTATTCAAATTTGAACTGGGTATTGTTGGGAAGATCTTTCAGGATGCCTGTCACGATATGATCCTGTGATCTTTGTATGGTGATGGATTTACCCATCGGATCTTCATTCCCGAAAATTTTCTTTGCCAGGGTTTCTGTGAGCACTACAGAATAGGGTTGATCTAAGGCATCGGTATTTCCCCGCAGGAGCGGGAAACTGAACATTGTCAGAAAATCCGGATCGACGGTCATTCCGTGAGGCTTCAGGCTTTTTTCGCCCACCTGGAAAAGATAATCTTCTCCCCAGCTGACGCGCGCGGCTTTGTCAATTTCAGGAACATCTTTTTTTAGAACCGGCTGCATGATTTCAGGCGTGGATACTCCTGATCTGACAGCTCCGTCATACACATCATTACCCCATACTTCGTAAAGACGATCGCTGTTCGCATGAAAACGGTCATAACTCATTTCATTCTGTATCCACAGTATAATGAGTATAGCACTGGCCATACCGACGGCCAGTCCGGCGATATTGATGATCGAGAAAGTTTTGTTGCGAAGCAGGTTTCTGACAGCGACTTTTAGATAATTTCTGAACATGAGGTTGCTTTTATGATGGCTTTACTCAATTGACAATAAACAATTGACAATTACCAATGTAGTGCCGGAATCCGATTTTATTGTAAAACAGCGTGATATCTTTTTATGGAGGAGTTTGGAATGTACGGTTTCGTGACAGAAACCGTACAGAAAGTCTTTTTTAAAAGGAATTTACTTTGGATGAGTTTGCACGCAAATATGTTAACCAATAAAAAGAGACTCGCACCAATTCGTTTCCTGTTTTTCTGACTGAGATATTCTTACCGGGGAAAGTTCTATTTGACTATCTTCGAAAGAAAATAGCCCATCACCAGAAAGAGAAATCCCGTTGTACAACGATTGGCCCATTATCTGGTCGGATTGATCATTATCTTAAAAGGGATCGAAAAGGCGGATCATTTTAGTGAGCATCCGCTGATATGCATGATACTTTTTTTTATTGGAGGATTCATACTGTTTGCCAATTTCAGGCATCATTTATTTGAAAAGCACTTTAAGGAGTTTAATGTTGTTCTTTTTCTTTGCGAGGGTGTCGTTCTTGTAATCATTAGTATCTATTATTTTTCTGAAGGAAAGAAAGCAATTCCCTATCTATATCTGCTTGCCGCGATTGTCTATCTCGTGATGGCAGTCAGACTGTATAGAAAAAAACCATCCACAGAAACGACGGACATAAAAGAAGTAAGTGTCCCGGCTGTTCCCGAACCTGAAGAAATTCAGGTTGGCGAATAATTAAAGATTATTTTTTTTTAGCTGACTGAATGCATAATCTGCGGCGCGGGCGGTGAGTGCCATATATGTCAATGAAGGATTCTGACAAGCGGTTGAGGTCATACAAGCACCGTCGGTGACAAAAACATTTGACGCACCCCAAACCTGGTTATGTTCATTTAATACCGAAGTCTTCATATCCCTGCCCATCCTCGCTGTGCCCATCTCATGTATACCCAGGCCGGGTGCCTGTCCGGAATCATTTGATCCGACATTTTTGAAACCGGCAGTCTCCATCATTTCCATTCCTTCGGACAGAATTTCCTTTAGCATTTTCAGTTCGTTGTCTTTATACGAGCAGTCTATTTCCAGCAGCGGCATGCCCCATGCATCTTTGTTTGTTTTACTGAGCGTTACTTTATTTTCATAATAAGGAAGACATTCGCCCATGCCTACCATTTGCATCTGCCAGTTGCCGGGTTCTGACATAGATTCCTTAAACCGTGCACCAATTCCCTGATCAGTTTCTTTTCCGGTCTCTCTGGAGCCGTTGCCGGCATATGCAAAACCACGGATATAATCTTTACGCTTATCTCCGTTTAAATTTGTAAACCGTGGGATGTAAATACCTGTCGGCCTTCTGCCGTACGTATATTTATCCTGAAAACCGTCATATTCTCCAAATACTCTGCCCCTGTAATTATGATCCATCAGATAGTGCCCCAATACACCACTTTGATTTCCCAGGCCATCCGGAAAGCGTGCGGAAACAGAATTTTTTAATATTAGCGTAGTGTTCAAAGTTCCGGCGTTTACAAAAATGACCTTCGCAAAATAATCTGTCACCAGGTGCGTATTGGCATCTATCACCCGTACACCGGTTGCCTTTTGCTTAGTGTCGTCATAAATGATGGAGTGAACTACGGAGAAGGGGCGCAATGTGAGATTACCGCTGGCTTCTGCCGCGGGAATGGTGGCGGAGACGCTGCTGAAATATCCGGCAAAGGGACATCCCCGGAAACACAAATCACGATATTGGCAGGGGCCGCGGCCCTTTAATCCTTTTGTAAGGTTTGCTGTTCTTGATATGATGACATGTCTTTGTTTATAACCTGATTCAACCGCCTGTTTAAAATGTTGTTCCAGACAGTTCATTTCCATCGGTGGTTGAAACTCTCCATCTGGTAAATGAGGGATTCCATCACGATTCCCGCTGATGCCAACAAATTTTTCCACGTAAGAATACCATGGAGAAATATCTTTATATCTGATGGGCCAGTCGATGGCGATTCCTTCTTTTGCATTTGCTTCAAAGTCAAGATCACTCCAGCGTTGTGTCCACCGGGCCCACAATAAAGATTTGCCGCCAACCTGATAAGCCTTGATCCAGTCAAACGGCTTTATCTGGATATAGGGGTGTTCGTTATCTTTCACAAAGAAATGTCTCGTCGCTTCGGTATACGCATAGCAGCGCGAAGCAATCGGATTTTCCTGTAAATCTTTTGCAGTAAGTTGATTATGATGTTCGAATTCCCAGGGTGCCATGTTTGCAGTGGGATAATCTTTTATATGCTCAATATTTCTTCCGCGTTCCAGTACAAGTGTTTTAAGTCCTTTTTCGCACAGCTCCTTCGCAGCCCAGCCACCACTCATGCCCGAACCAACCACAATGGCATCGAATGTATGCTGCTCCTTACCTTTCGTGTTGACATTTCCCATTTCAAAGATTTATCATTTGGAATAATTACAAAAACGAATCTCCCGCGTACTACCAGCCGAAAGTCTTTTTTACATATATCCTGCTGTTTTTCCAGTCGTCTCTGACGGGATGAACAGGGGGTGAATCAAAGGCCAGTTCGATAGCGGCCCTGCCTTTGAAATTTGCCTCTTGTAATGCTGTTGAAATGGCGGGAAAATCGATCACCCCTTCACCAACCACTTCGGTCCATTTACCATCTGCTTTCTGATCGCGTATATGCATATACACCATCTGATGTCCATAGCCGTGAATAAAGGTAACCGGATCCACACCGGCTCTCACCAGCCAGTTCAGATCCGGACCCAGCGCTATTCCGGGAATTCGGGCAAGCGTGCCTTTAAGATCATGCATATTATCCGTCACCTCGTATGTGTGATTGTGCAGGTTTGGCTGGATCTGATTTTTATTACAAATCTTCCAGATTTCTTTGAGCATACCAGCCTGGACGTCCAGTTCATTTTCAGTTTTTATATGACCCGCATTACCGACTGATATACCAAACGTCTCGCCACCCACCTGATGTAAACGTCCGGTAACGAGATCCACATCTTCGAGAATTTCGTTGGATTTGGTTTTATTCCACATGTCTGCCCCATAGCTGCTGCCGGTAACAGGTACTTTATATTTTGCAGATAACTCCATTAATCTTTGTACTGCATCCGGATGCCTTAAAATAGCTTCCATGAGCTCCAGACCATCGATCCCGGCATAATTGAAATCACTAAAAATAGTTTCCAGTACCGGCGTGCAGTCATATCCGCTTTCAGCGGGAAATTTGCTGGCATATATCCAGAGATGGCCGCTGACCGGAACGGAACTTCTGAAATTTCCGGCCGGCAATTTTCCGGCGAAAATGGTACCAGCTAGGAGACCGGCTGTTTTTTTTATAAACCCGCGACGTGAATGGTTCATATGTTTAATCAATCATTGGAAATGAAAAAGAAACTGACTCAGCAGTCTGTTTGCGAAACCAAGACCCGATATAACCGGTTTCCAGCTTCAAAATAATTGTAATTATCCGGTGTAAACTACCTTCGGACTGTTCGATACTGATACTTTTATGACATTGTTATCGGTCGGTAGAAATCAGACCATCATTTCTCATGTTTTGACCAGGTATTGTTTTCTGTAAGCCAGCGGACTCAATCCATACATCTCTTTGAATTGTCTGTTGAAATTAGACAAATTATTATAACCTGAACCAAAACAGATGTCTGATACAGAGTTCTCTGTATCTACCAGAAGTTTTGAAGCATGGCTTAGTCTGATTTCATTTACAAATCCTGAAAACGTTTTCCGGGTGCGCTGGCTGAAATATCTGGAAAAAGAATTTTCGGCCATATATACCAGCGCCGCCACTTCCCTGATACTGATATCTGACAGGAAATTTTTTGTAACATAATCAAATACCTTATTCAGTCTTTCTGATTCTTTCTCGTTTTCACCTTTAATCAGTTGATGGGAAATATTTTTTTTCTCTCTTGTTTCTGCCAGCGTATTTAAAATGTCAATCAGTTTCATCAGTCGCGCAAATCCCCTGAGTTCCAGCAGTTCAAACATTTTCCGGGCAACGATTGTGTTTGTCTTTCCTTTGATATCGAGACCCATCGCCGATTTTGACAAAAGCGCCCTGATCTTCCTGCAGGCGGGGAGCGCCAGGAAGTCTTCACCGATCGAACCGGCGAGAAAATGTACCACGATTGACTTTGCTCTTAAACCGGCCCGCGGATCATAATAGGATGAATCATTACGATAGAGATGCGGCAGATTCGGACCGATGAGTGCGAGATCACCAGGACCAAAACTTTTTATATTGTCACCGATAAAACGTTTGCCGGTACTTTCTGTTACGAGCACCAACTCGTATTCGGGATGGTAATGCCACGGTGTGGGGTAGTAGTCGTAGTCGAAAAATTTGACGACAAATGATTCTTCTTCTTCTCTGGGTAAATATTCGAGTACCGGTTTCATTGCCTGAATAACAGATAAGGTAAGAAAAAATTCCATGTTAGGAAAGTATTATTTTTAGCATGACCAGATGTGGACGGGGACCGGTTTTCGAAGTAGGTTTGCTCTATAAAAATAAAACCAATGATGTCAGACAAAGGATTGACCAAAGAAGAAATTGCATCATATCATACGGATGGATATATCATTTTGAAAAGTTTTTGCAGTCTGCAGGAAGCGGATAAACTGTACCAAACGGCGCTGCAGGATGATGCCATGCAAAAAAACTCGCTGGACCTGAATGATCAGACCGGTAAGAAGACGAGACTTTCCCTGTGGTTTACACCCGGAGAAAATGTATTTGGATATCTGACGCGAAGTGAAAAAATGATAAAGTCCGTAGCGCCGTTGCTGGACAGTCAGGCACCGGTTTGTCATTTTCATTCAAAGCTGATGCAGAAAGAGCCAAAAGTAGGCGGAGCCTGGGAATGGCATCAGGATTATGGATACTGGTATAAAAATCAGTTTATGTTTCCTGATCAGCTGATCAGTGTAATGGTGGCTCTTACTCCGGCCAATAAACAAAATGGAGGCCTGCAGGTTATCAAAGGCTCGCATAAGCTGGGCCGTGTGAATCATGGTTTCGCCGGTGAGCAGGTGGGAGCCGATATGATCATGGTAGAGAATGCGTTAAAGACGATGGAGCTGGTCTATTGTGAACTTGAACCCGGAGACGCATTGATTTTTCACAGCAACCTTTTACATCGTTCAGAAGCAAATCTTTCTGATCACCCCCGATGGTCGATCATTTCATGCTATTGCTCCCAGTCTAACCTGGCATACAATGAAACGTCGACTGCCTGGAAAACACCCGTAAAAACAGTACCTGATGTGGCTATCCTTGAATGGGAGCCGGGTAAAAACATCGTCTCAGACTTTCTCGTCAAGGATAATGATCCTGCGCTGAAAAAGACCGGTTGGGAAGAAGAGGTAAAGGTTTCATCTTAAACCGTGGATACCGGGCTTTGATTATTCATAAAGCTGATCAGCTACTTTCCCATTCGTAATATAGTTGTACAGATAATCTTTTATAATCATTGTCCAGCCCTTTTCGACCAGGTCGTAACATTCTTTTTCTGGAACAAGTCCTTTGTGGGTAAAGTCGATGATGGTTTTGTCGCCGTTTACCTTTATCTCAAAGATCATTTTTGTGTTTGTCCATTCCTGTTTATCCTTTTTAAGC
>DASXKM010000124.1:0-4615 GCA_036496825.1 Puia sp.
TTTATTTCTTTTTCAAGGAATGGATCCCACCAAACGTGATACACATCAACAGCAACTCCGACCCATGGTGAGTTGAATTCTTCAGCCATATCATTCGCCTGCTTCATCGTATTGATTGCCGAACGCGTGTCAGCATACATGGGATGCAGCGGTTCAATGGCCAGCTTTATTTTAGCAGCTGATGCCTGCGGGATCAGCTCGCCGATACCGTCCCGAATCTGTTTCCTTGACTCTTCCAACGGTTGAGACGGATCAGCACCACACACAAGCACCAGCATCGGAGCTCCAAGTTCAGCGGCTTCATCAATGGCTTTCCGGTTATCATAAATGGCCGATTTTCTTTTACTTAAATCCTTACCCGGGAAAAATCCACCCCTGCAAAGCGACACAATCGTTAAGTCATGGTCGAGCAGCATTCTGCCGGTTTGTTTGATATTTCTTCCATCCAATGCATCGCGCCAAACAGTTATCGCCTTTACCCCGGCCGCAGAAAAATTCTTAGCAGCCTCTTCTATTGACCAGGGCCTGGTTGTAATTGTGTGCATGCACAATCTGGAAATATCTCTATCGCCCATAGAATTCATACGATGTTGAAAAAGACATGATATGTTTCATTATTGATTACCCGTTGAATATAAAGGGCCACTTCACGCGCATGATAATCCCCCCACATACTTGATTCGCCATGGGGGATTTTACTTCCCTGCGGTATGTAATCCCATCCGTTTGGCCGATGATAGACGGAATGCAGCAACAATCCCTGATGATTTTGAGCAGTGCTCAAATAGGGCTCATCCAAAATGGTATTTAAGATTGTCAGGCCTGCCTGCCAATAACGGTCGCCGGACTCTTTCTCAGCGTTTTGCTGAAGATATTTGCCGAGTCTCAATAATCCCTGTGCTGCAATCGGCGCCGACGAACCGTCAACCGGTTCAAAATCATTCCACGGATCAGCCCGTTTATTCAAATAATCCCCCAACTTATACAGATCAGGCGCCCCGGTGTCCCAATAGGGCACACCATCCGTGGGGCAGTTATCGATGTAGAAATCACAGACGGCCCGGGCTGCTTTTATCAAAAAAGGTAAAATGTCTTTCTTTATATTCAGGCCTGTGATATCTTCTTCTTTAATGGAATCAAACCATTCAATTTCTTCAGCGAATCCACACATAGCCCATGCCAGGCCTCTTGTCCATGTACTAAACGCTGAGTATCCCTGCTGCGAATTCGGACAACGAAAATTTCCATCATTTACATTGAATATACTCTCGTGTGCTGTTCGCCCCCAAACGTCATAGACATCACGACCCTCACCATAAAATATTGAATAATCTGCTGTCGCTTTCAAATGTTCAACAGCACGTTCTAATAAACTGATCTGCTGATCACTCTCCGTCTGCAGAACGTGCCCCATACAATGACTAAGAATAAGTGAACGGCAGGAACGGATCGTATCGACAAACAGTGAGTGAGGTCCGTTGAATGAATAAATAAAACCACCGCCTTTAAAGATTGTCCAACGCCTGGCCTGGATGGCTCCTGAAATCTTTAATGCCAGTGAATAAAAATCTTTTTCCCATTCATTGAATGCTATTTTTCCTTCTTTCATCAAACGCAGCAGATTGCCATAAGTGCTCACATTGTTAAATCCATGATCATGCACACCGACATGACTGACATGCGGCGCCATTTCCTGAACGGTTTTCCTGCGCCCTGTCTCAAGGAATTCTTTTTCACCCGTTGCATCATATTGAAGAATCATTGACCCATATAGAAATCCCTGGGTCCATTCCGTCCACCCCCTGGCAGTGTACTTACCTTTGATTGTAAAAACCGGCGACCCTTTTGAATCATCATAATTATTATCAATCAGTTTTATCTTTTCTCCTGACAGCTGCCAGAATCTATTGAGTTTGGTTGTGAGATCAGATGGTTGTATGGTTGGGTTTATCTTAATCAATGAAGTGCAAATGACAGAGTGAGCAATCGTTTCATAATGGCTGGCATGTTTTACCCGGTATCCTGATAATCAAATCTATATAATTTTGCATAGATTGTTTTATTTTCAGCATACTCAGGAACAGGAAATGTTACCAGCATGAAGATAAAAATATTGGCAATCGCACTCATTTCATGCGAATTCAGTTTTGCCCAGGTTATTTTAAAAACTGAGGCGGCTACGGCCGAGCGGAGACAAATTGCTGCAGCCATGGAACTATCCCTCCGGCATGATCTGCTGGATGTCTATTATCCGCGCAATCTTGATACAGTATATGGTGGTTTTCTTTCCACCTTTACCTACGATTTTAAACCCATGGGCGACCAGGAGAAAATGATCGTTACACAGAGCCGCCACCTCTGGACGAATTCAAAAGCCGCGTCGCGATACACCGACAGATCATATTATCGCAGAGATGCAACTGCCGGGTTTCGTTTTCTTGCTGACGCTATGTGGGACAAACAGTATGGCGGGTTTTATACTCTTGTAACCCGAAAGGGAGAAATCCCGCCGGGTGATCCGGCTGACAAGAATGCCTATGGAAATGCATTTGGCATGTACGCACTGTCTGCTTATTATGAGTTAACCCATAATGATTCTGCGCTCGCCCTGGCGAAAAAAACTTTTTACTGGCTGGAAGCGCATAGTCATGATCCGGTGCACAAAGGATATTTCCAGCATATGAGGCGGAATGGTGATCCCATCAGAAGAACAGTAAATACAGCGGTTACTGCCGAGACCGGATATAAGGATCAGAACAGTTCAATCCATCTACTGGAAGCGTTGACAGCACTGTATGAAGTATGGAAGGATCCGCTTGTGCGGGAACGCCTGCAGGAAATGCTTTTCCTGATCCGCGACACCATCATCACTACGAGGGGCAACCTGGGGCTTTTTTTTACATGGAACTGGACACCGGTTTCTGTAAAAGATTCCAGCCGCGATTTTATTATGCATCATCATAACCTGGATTATGTTTCATTCGGGCACGATGTGGAAACGGCATATCTGATGCTGGAAGCTTCGCAGGCACTGGGATTTAAAAATGATTCCATCACACTGATGACTGGAAAAAAGATGGTCGATCAAGCTTTAAAAAACGGATGGGATAATCAGGTCGGTGGCTTTTATGATGAAGGATTTTATTTCAAAGGCGATACGGTCATTACTATTCTGAAAGAAAGTAAAAACTGGTGGGCACAGGCAGAAGGTTTGAACAGTCTGTTGCTGATGTCGGACTATTTTCCAAATGATCCGAACCGGTATTTTGAAAAATTTAAAACCCTCTGGACCTATACACAGACTTACCTGATCGATCATCAATGGGGCGATTGGTACGACGAAGGTCTTGATAAATCGCCCGAACGCAGAACTGCATTCAAAAGTCAGATCTGGAAAGCCGCCTATCACAATTACCGGTCGCTAAGTAATTGCGTGGATCGGCTGCACAATAATTAATAATCAATCTTCAGAAACCTTTTCATAATGAAATCAGCGCTTCCTGGTTTACTAAAAAAAAGCTGCCCAAACGGGCAGCTTTTTCTATCATTGTTGGAAAGCAATTATTATTTAGCTCCGAATACGTAAAATACTCCAAGCTGGAAAACACTATTCTTGACTGAATAGCCCGAGACTTCCTGAGCTGCAATATTCGAAAGCCCAAGGTTATAACGGGCATCAATACCTGCACTAATAGAAGGTATCATGTAACCTACACCGAATGCCCAGCTAAAATCAGTGGATTTATAGGAAGACTTGACATCCTGGCTTGTGCCTTCTGCCTTCACACTAGCTGCCAGCAGAAATCCAAGTTGCGGACCCGTTTCGCCATAAAGACCTGAGCTATGCTGATATTTTGCGAGCACCGGAATATTCAGGTAGGATTGATTTATGTTGAAAATAATCCCATCCGATGCTGCCTTCGCGCCTTGTCTGGAGTAGACAAGTTCTGGCTGCAGGAAGAATGAATTGGCCAGGGGAATATGCGCAAACCCACCGCCGTGAAAATCTACTTTTGAGGTTGCCCCTTCTGACCCCGGTCCCGAAAGTGTTGCAAAATTGGCACCTGCTTTCGCTCCAAATTGAACCTGGGCACTTGCCGTGAAAAATACGCCTGTAGTTAATACCAAAACAACTAACTTCTTCATAAGGTGGATTTTGATGTTTTAAAGTTTAAGCCTTACTGATTAATTAAGGCCAATGCGACTATAATAAACGAATGGCAGTAAGTATTATTTTAATATAATGACGCTTTCCGCAGGCTTTTTCTTCTCATTTGCAGTGTCTTCAGAATACATCATTTGCCCTTCCTTTGTTGGGAAGATTTCCCAAAATCAGCTAGCAATGGTGCATCGGCGTTCCAAAATTATCATGACATTTCCAGAACGTCTTACGGTACATAATTGTATTTACAAATCTCATAATCCCATTTTTAAAGGTGAATAATGCACGATTTGAATTCTTCTCCCAATTAAGATTCGTCTGTACATCGCCTTTACATCGTCTGCACATCGTCCGGATCTTGTCGGGCAGCTCAAGTCGTGTTTCTTTTTTACTTTCTCTTCAGGCACCGGGTCCGCAACATTCCTCATCTGGAATTGGTATACAGCGTGACAC
>DASXKM010000125.1:0-2348 GCA_036496825.1 Puia sp.
GAATCCAAGGATTAAAGAAATGTAAAATGACATTTCCATTTCACTATCGTGGATCGACCTCTTCAACAACCTCAGTTCAGTTATGACGTTAAAAGACTGCCTCGGTATATTTAAATTGAATATAATAATATCGTGCCATAGAAAAGAAATAGATCGATGAATGGCAAAATATATTACAATGGGAAATGTAATAACTAAGAACCCGAAAATGATATAAAGGAGTCTGCCCGTCCATTTATCCGCTGGGCTTTGATTTACTGTCAATGCATAAATACTCAGCGGAAGGAGGGTGATGATGGCATCCTGTTGCATCCAGAAAGTGAGTGCCGATAAGCTCCCCAGTATAATAAATCTGTTTCTCTTCGAAAAATGCATAACACAAAAAAAGATAAGCAGGAAAACGGCGGTATATTCTCTGGTTGTCCCGTTTCCATAAGAGATCAGATAGTTTCTGACGATCAGATTGAAAAGCAAGGGTAGAAACCAGGGCCAGGGAATTTTGTTTTTTTTGCAAAGAAAATAAAACATCAGGGTTGCCAGTAATATCAGGGAGGTGTCTAATATCCAGACCAGGCGATAATTGGTGAGCCAACTCAGTGCGTTTAGAAAAAATATAAGGGGCGGTTTATTATCGAACGCATCCCGGTAAGGCACGCCACCCTTGTATATAAGAAGTCCGAAATATTTATAAACTATTTTATCATCATAGATCAATTCCGGTGCCCAGTATATTAAATTGAGTGTGATACATCCGATTACGATCAGGAATATAGTTAAAGACTCTTTTTTTATCATGGTTTCATTTGAAAAGCCTGAAAGGGAAAGGGAGATGATTGTATTTCAAAAAAGAATATGGATGATTGACGGTTCCAAATTTCCTGTAAAATTCTGCCACACCCGGCAGTTCCGAACCTTCCAGATCCAGTATGAGATCCTGCTTCGCGAATTCCATGATAAGATGATCCAGTAAAAAAAAATGCGCTCTTTTTTCTCTGCCGGCTGGAAGGGATACCGACATGATATTATAAATCCGGCGTTCATCCCTGAAAAAGATACTGGAATTCAGGAGACTGCCGGATGAGTCCTTTACCTGCCTTGCAAAAATCATCTTATTTCGCGTTAGCTCGGTACATAATTTTTCAAAATGAAGGTAATCTGTCCTTTTTACATGGGGAAATCTGTTGCCATACTGACTTTTGAATAAATGGATTGTCCCGGGGTAATCGGTGGAATCCAGATAATTTAAATGATATGATCCGGCTTCCCGGAGATTTTCAAGTAATCTTTTTTTATAACTATTCCGGATTTCCGGATACGTTTTATCAAGGTTAAGGACATAATTGTCGTGATCTGTAGCTCCTGGAACCTTGTTTGCAAAGTTCAGGAAGATCTCACAAAATTTGAATTGCATCTGCGTTCTTTCAACAAACTTTTCCAGGATTAAACTATCCTCGCTGCCGGTAAAAAACACACCCAGTTGTGCCGTGAATGCAGGTTGATAGAGATATGCAAATCCATATTTCTTATTCCATGTAAGTGGCATCACATTTTGATAATCCCCTTCCACCAGTGCAGACCAGTTTTTGGCCATTGCATCCAGATAAAATGACCGTGCATATATAAGACCATTGGAAGCATTTTGGATGCAATGATCCCATTTAACTGTATCGATTTCATTTCGTTCCTGAAACCTGATATCGTAGACCGGTTCATTCATGATCCGCCAGTTTTCTGATAATTTTTTTATAATTTATATTCTGGATATCTATACTGAAAGTAATTTTTCTTCCAAAGGAAGTGTTTCGCAGCGCATCGTTAAAATCACTACTATAAACCAGAGGAGCATAAATGTTCAGTAAATTTTTAAACAGACTTAGCTGTATACCGCCGGTATAAAGGAATTTGCTGGTTTGCGGATTATTTTGCCATGCTTCAGCATAAGTCCCGACATCGAAGAAAATTCTGAGCGGTATCGGAAATGGAAAAAGACCTGCAGGCAGGCTAGTGTTAAAATTCAACGAGCTGACCCAATTGGCCGATTTGCCCTGAACATAATCAAATTCATCAACGCGTAGTTTTAATCCGCCGTCCCGGTTCATAATTTGCTGGGCTGCCAATCCACTGTTTGGGATCGAACTGTTTTCCAATGCATAAGACGCAGAGCGGCCAATAAAATAATTTTCATACAGATAATCTTCATTTCCGTCCACACCTAATAATTTCGGCTCATAGCGGGTAACCAGAGCATTGCTGTTCCCGTTCCACAAGCCGAATTTCGCAGCAAATAAACGAACCTTCAAACCACCGCCATCTGGATAGTTCAGGAGATAATCGGCGTGAAGATTAAT
>DASXKM010000126.1:0-5234 GCA_036496825.1 Puia sp.
GCTAAAAGAGCTGATCGCCACTCCTTCTTTTTCAAAAGAAGAAAATGATACCGCCGACCTGCTCTGCGCCTTTTTTAGCCGACATGAAATTCCATTTGCCCGCGTAGGGAATAATATCTATGCCAGGAACAAAAACTATCATAGTTCCCGTAAAAGTATCCTGCTGAATTCCCATCACGATACCGTGCGTCCCAATAAAGCATATAGCATGGACCCGTTTACACCGACCATTAAAGACGGGAAATTATTTGGATTGGGAAGTAATGATGCCGGTGGATGCCTGGTAAGTCTGGCAGCCGTTTTTCTGTATTACTATAATCAGGAGGATCCGAAACATAATATTGTTTTTGCAGCAAGTGCTGAAGAGGAAATCAGCGGTGTGAACGGCATCGAGTTGGTATTGCCTTATCTTGGACAGATTGACTTTGGTATTGTGGGTGAGCCGACAAAACTCGATATGGCCGTGGCAGAAAGAGGGCTGATGGTGATTGACTGTGTTGCTTCCGGACGGCCTGGACATGCGGCCCGCAATGAAGGTGAAAATGCGTTATATAAAGCGATTGAAGATATTGAGTGGATCCGAAATTTTCGTTTCGAAAAAAAGAGTGAACTGCTCGGCGAAACCCGTATGAGCGTAACAGTTATAGATACTGAAAATAAACAACACAATGTGGTTCCAGCCCAATGTAAATATGTAATGGACGTGCGGGTGAATGAATTGTACAGTTTTGAGGAAATCCTTGATGCGCTGAAGAAAAATCTAAAGAGTAGTTTCAAACCCCGGACCACTCGCATGAAATCTACATCTATTCCGCTGAATCACCCGTTGGTTCAATCCGGCGTCCGGTTGGGGAAATCTTATTATGGTTCACCGACTACTTCTGATAAAGCACTGATGCCCTTTCCGGCGTTAAAAATGGGTCCGGGCGATTCGGCCAGAAGTCATACGGCAGATGAGTATATTTATATCGAAGAGATCAGAGAGGGCATCGTAACCTACATAAGATTACTGGAAGAATTCATATAAATAGTAAGGCCTAAAGCGTTAAAAAAATGAAACTCTGGGAAAAAAAGGGATCGGATATAAATACTCAAATTGAAAAATTCACCGTTGGCCGTGATCCTGAATTCGATATGCTGTTGGCCGGGTATGATGTGCAGGGATCGATGGCACATGTAAAAATGCTCGCATCTGTTAAAATGTTGAATCCGGAAGAAGCGGCTTTGATTCTGAAAGAACTTGAAAATATTGAATCAGAAATAAAACAGGGACGCTTCTTCATCGAGGACGGGGTTGAGGACATTCATTCACAGATTGAACTGAATCTGACAAAAAAAATCGGTGAGGCAGGAAAAAAAATTCACAGCGGCCGGAGCCGGAATGATCAGGTAGCTGTTGATATCAAATTATTTCTTCGGGCAGAAATTATGGAACTGAAATCGGATGTCAAAAAGCTATTTGATTTGCTGATTTCTTTAAGCGGAAAATACAGGAACGATTTGCTTCCGGGATATACTCATCTGCAGATTGCCATGCCTTCCTCCTTTGGGCTTTGGTTCAGTGCTTATGCGGAAAGTCTGGTGGATGATCTTGAGATTTTGTCAGCAGCTTATCAGGTCGTTAATAAAAATCCGCTGGGTAGTGGCGCCGGATATGGTTCTTCTTTCCCATTAGACAGGAAAATGACCACCGAACTACTGGGTTTTAAAAGCCTACATTATAATGTGGTGTATGCTCAAATGAGTCGGGGAAAAACGGAAAAACTGGTATCCTTTGGAATGGCCTCGATCGCAGCAACGCTTTCACGGCTGGCGATGGATGCCTGCCTCTATATGAACCAGAACTTCGGATTTATTTCATTCCCTGATGAACTGACCACCGGCAGCAGTATTATGCCGCATAAAAAAAATCCCGATGTTTTTGAATTAATACGTGCCAGGTGTAACCGGATCCAGTCCATCCCCAATGAACTCATTCTTCTGATAAACAATCTGCCATCGGGTTATCACCGGGATATGCAACTAACAAAGGAAATTTTATTCCCTGCAATTGAAGATCTAAAAAGCTGCATCGGTATGACAATACTCATGTTGTCTCATATAAGGATAAGAAAGGGCATTTTGCAGGATGAAAAATATAAATACCTGTTCAGCGTGGAAGCTGTAAACGATCTGGCCAATCAGGGAGTTCCCTTTCGGGACGCTTATAAAAAAGTCGGCGATCTGATTAATAAAGGTGAGTTTACTTTCGATCAGTCGAAACCGCTGAAACATACACACGAAGGCAGTTTAGGAAATCTGAATCTGGACGAAATCAAATCAGAGATGGAAAAAGTCTTAACAAAATTCTGATCCAATGTGCAGCGCTTAAATAGCGATTCGAGTGTGCCCATTTTATATTACCATACCATCAAAGATTACAACTTAAAATAGTATTCAGGAAAACAGTATTATTCCGGTTGGACTCGGGTCGGAGTGTCTTTTCCCGAAATGATTGAACCTGCACTCAATCCGATGGCACGGATGATTTCGGTCATATTTCCGAGGTCAAGGGTTCCGATTTCATCGCCTGGTTTATGATAATATTTTTCAACATCCATTTTGGATGTGGAAATACTATGTGCCGGTACACCCTGTTTGGCAAGCGATGCATTGTCTGAACGAAGAAATAGATTTTGTTCCGGGTAGGGGTCCGGATAAAATTTAAATTGTGTATTTCCCAAGTTTTTCTGCAGGATGGCACCCATATCCGATTTGTCATATCCTGAAATATAGGCGGAGTTTTTCCCCCATTTGCTTTCGGTACCAATCATTTCTATATTCAGCATGGCTACGACTTTATCAGGATTGAATTTTCCTGAAAAATAAGCTGATCCGAATTCACCAATTTCCTCAGCAGTAAAAGCGGCGAATATTAAAGTTCTCTCATTGTTATGAGCCAGGTTGAAATATTTGGCCAGCGCAATCACCGCTGTCGTACCTGATGCATCATCATTTGCTCCATTATATATGGAATCCCCGGCTTCATCGGGCCGACCAATGCCGAGATGATCATAATGCGCAGAAAAAATAACAAATTCGTCAGGCCTTGATTTTCCGGGAATCATGCCAATCAAATTGGTCAGCGTCCGTTGCTTAATTTTTTGTCTTACCTCTATCAGGTATTGATCCGGATCTACCGAAGTGAGAATATAAATACGATTACCTTTCCCGCTGAACTGTGGCATATGAAGCTGTGCCAGTCGGGTAAACCTTTTTTCCAAAGAAGTATCTACAAGGATTAAAACATTTTCTTCTGATTCCAGATATTTTAGAACGGTTTCTCCAAATTCGGCAGATTTTTTTACAATTACCTTTTTATAGTGATCATCCTGGGTGATTGTCAGAGACGATTCTGCTGAGAATGCCACCAAATTTTTCTTATCAACCTGAGTACTGTTTATTGTAATCGATGCATCCGTGGATTCCGGTTCCACCATCGTAAAGGACTGCGTATAATCTTTCGATCCTGGAATTGGTTTCAGGCCTGCCCGGGAGAATTCTTTTTCTATAAAAGCAGCTGCTTTTTCAATTCCAGGAGTAAATACCTGACGCCCCTGCATATCATCTGCTGACAGGGTTTTTTCGATCCTGCTTACTTCTGCTTCACTAATAACCAGAGATGTCTGTGAATGCACAAATGAATGAACGATCAGAAGAACTGACAAAAAGGATAAACGCATATTTGATTTTATGGGATAATTATAAACTCATCATTTCCTTGAACTTGACCGTTTGTCTTCTGCTGACTTCAATTTTTTCGCCGCCTTTTAATTCCAGCAGCAAACCGCCGTTAAAGTAGGGCTCAATTTTTTCGATGAGTCGCAGGTTCACGATATGTTTCCGGTTTGCGCGAAAAAAAACCTTTTCATCCAGGCGTTCTTCCAGTGCATTCAAAGATTTTAATATGAGCGGTTTATTGGACTGGAAATAAATTTTTGCATAGTTGCCGACACTTTCAAAGAGACGGATTTCTCCCAGTTTCACAAACCAGCACCTTTCTCCGTCTTTTACAAAAACCTGATCTGTTTCATGAAGCAAACTTTTATTAACCGCGATCTCGTCGTCAGACGCTGATTCACGATCACGGGTTTCTTCCAGGTGAAGCTTATGCAAGGCGTCTGCTAGTCTGCGGGGTTCAACAGGTTTTAACAAATAGTCAAGTGCATTTACTTCAAAGGCTTTCAGGGCATAATCATCATAAGCTGTTGTAAAGATTACGTCAGGTGCTTTGTCCAGTTCTGCCAGCATATCAAAACCGGTCTTCCCTGGCATCTGAATGTCCAGGAATATCAGGTCGGGGTTTAGGCTGTCGATTTTTTCAATGCCTTCATTTGCATTGGCTGCTTCGGCGATGATTTCAATTTCCGGAAATTCCTGCAGCAGTTTTTTCAATTCATTGCGGGCAAGTCTTTCATCGTCAATTATTACAGCTCTGATCATTTAGATAGGTTTTAAGTCAATGGAATGTGTAATTCGGCCTCCACCATATTTTCGTTTATCTCCCGAATATTGAAATCTGCATCTTCCCCAAACAAAAGATGCAGGCGGTTGCGGGTACTGGCAAGTCCAAAACCATCTTCATTACCCGTTTTATTTAATCGTCCGGTATTCCGGATCACCAGTTGATGATAGCGTTCCTTCAAATTGGAAACAATTGTCACGGTTCCTCCGCTCACCTGTTTACTGATACCATGTTTAATGGCGTTCTCAACCAGGGTTTGCAGCATCATCGGCGGAATCTGTTGTGTTAACGTGTTTTCCGCAATTTCATATTGCACGTTCAGCCGGTCCTCGAAACGAATATGTTCCAGGGCCAGGTAATCCTTCACAATATTCAGTTCTTTCTCAAAGAAAACCGTTTCCTGTTTCTCAGTTTGCATGCTGCTTCTCAAAATATTACTCAGTTCCGTGATGGCAGTTCTTGCTCTCAGTGGATTTTCATCGATTAATGCCCGTATGCTATTGAGTGCGTTAAAAATAAAATGGGGATTGATATGGCTTTTAATCGTTTTCAATTCCAGTTCTTTTACCAGTGCCTCCAGTTTCAGTGTATCCAGTTGCTGCTTCCTGCTTTTTTCAATATAATGGAAGAAATAATAGATGAGGGTCCAGGGAATGATATAAACAGCATTTTCTACTGTCACCAAAAGAAACCGGGTTGAGAAATCCAATCTTTTGCTTGTATTGCTGGG
>DASXKM010000127.1:0-19364 GCA_036496825.1 Puia sp.
CTGCTTCACGCCTTACGCTTCATACATGCCTCTATCTCCTCTACCGTAATAGGAATGTTTTTCATCAGATCCTTATTACCGCTCTTCGTGAGCCAGACATTATTTTCTATCCGGATACCCATTTTTTCCTCCTGAATATAAATACCAGGTTCCACTGTCAGGACCATGCCCGCACGTAAAGATTCGGCGCGTGGCCCCAGGTCATGCACATCGATTCCCAGGTGATGAGAAATTCCATGATAGAGATATTTCCAGTAAGCCGGATTTTCCGGCGTTGAATTCTTTACATCCGTTTTACTAAGCAACCCGATTTTCTGAAATATGATATCTGCCTCTTTGCCGACCAAAATGTGATAGGCATTTATGGTAATACCCGGCTTCAGCAAACTTTTTGCATACAGATGTAAATGCAAACAGGCATTGTATACCTGCTTCTGTCTTTTGCTGAATTTTCCGTTTACCGGAATTGTACGTGTCAGATCTGCATTATAGCCTCCATAATCAGCGCCAAAATCCATCAATATCAACTCGCCGTCCCGGCATTCGGCATTATTCGAAACATAATGGAGTGTGCACGCATTTTCTCCCGATGCCAGAATGCTGCCATAGGCTGGCCCCGTAGCCCTTTGCGATAGAAAAGCATGTTGTATTTCCGCTTCCACCTCATATTCAAAAACACCGGGATGCATAAATTTCATTACCCTCGAAAAAGCATTCGCTGTAATATCGATTGCCTGCTGGATCACCTGCACTTCCTCCGGCGTTTTTATCGCGCGCAGCCTTTTTAATATAGCCGCGGCACGAAAATATTGATGCAGGGGATATCTTTCTTTTGTTTCATTTACAAATCTGTATTCACGCGTTTGCAGCAAACTGGATTTGCGATCATTCTCATTGGTATCCAGATAAATATTTTTAGCGAGGTGAGTCCAAACCTGAATGAGGGCGTCGCTCGCGTCAAGCCAGATCACTGTTTCGATGCCGGAAATCTTTTTCCCTTCTTCAGCCCGTAATCTTTTACCGTCCCATTTTTCTTTCAGTTCGTTGGGCCTTACAAGGATCAGCACCTCACGATATTTGGAATCCGGATGATCCGGAAATAAAACCAACATGGTATCTTCCTGAACAATGCCGGTAAGCCAGTACAGATCGCTGTTTTGTTTAAATGGATAAATCGCATCACCGTTACTGGGAATTTCATCATTACTGACAAAAACGGCAATTGAATCGGGCTGCATTTCTTTTATGAAACGCTGGCGGTTTTGCTTAAATATCAAAGGGTTTAATGGCAGATATTTCATGATCAGAATCAAGCTGGATGGGCTAAACCGGCTATTTTAAGGCTAAAAACGCATCGGAAAGCACCAAATGAAAAAAAACTTAACAAAAACTTGTTATTTTAAAAATATTTTCGTCATCTTGGCAGCCAATTGTTTACCACCTAACGACCTCTAACATTGTTTGCTACAAAAGCTCCTCCAAAAAGGAGCTTTTATTTTTTTAATTTCTGCCCATCTCTTAAAACAATCCGTACAATTGTGCATCTATGCGGGTAATAATTTCTCCGAGGTGTTCTTCATTCTCGGGAAATTTATTTTTGTCGACATCAATCACCAGCAATCCCCCCTCCTTATAACCGTCAATCCATTTATTATACAAATCGTTTAATCTTTTTAAATAATCGAGCCTGATATTTTCCTCGTATTCACGGCCTCTTTTCTGAATCTGCCCAACCAATGTAGGCACCGATGCCTGTAAATAAATCATCAGGTCCGGAGGTTGCACCATTCTTTTCAACGTCTGAAAAAACTGGAAATAATTATTGTAATCTCTTTTACTCATCAAACCCATGTCATGAAGATTGGGCGCAAATATGTGGGCGTCCTCATAAATGGTACGATCCTGTATCACCGTTTCGGTGCCCGTATAAATTTCAAGCAACTGATTCAGCCGGCTATTCAGGAAATAAACCTGCAGGTTAAAACTCCAGCGCGGCATATCGTCATAAAAATCATTCAGATAGGGATTGTGATCGACATCTTCAAATTGTGGTATCCATTTATAATGCTTGCTTAATAATTCAGTGAGGGTTGTTTTCCCTGCACCAATATTACCAGCTACAGCGATATGTTTGGGTTTCTTTGTTTTTGCCATTCCTAAATGTAAAATCTTATGAGCGAAATATAAAAAGAATCGATCTTCTTCAATGATATCTAAAACCCACTGCTTTGCGTACTTCCGTCAGGGTTGCCTTCGCACTTTTCCTTGCTTTCTCCGCTCCGCTTATCAAAATGCGGTCGATTTCTTCCGGATTGTTTTGCAAGGCAGTCGCTTTCCCCCGAATGGGACTGATAAAGCGGACCATATCTTCGGCCAGCTGTTTCTTCATATCTCCATACCGGATACGGCACTCATTGAAATCGTCCTCAAATTTTATGACGACTTCCCCGGAGCTCACCAGACCTAAAAGCGTAAAAAGTCCCTGGATATATTCCGGCTTTTCACTATTACGTGTAGCAGGACCCTGGTCTGTTTTTGCTTTCATGATTTTTTTTCTGATGAGTTCGTCATCATCGTTCAGATAGATCGTATTCATTTGTTGTTCACTTTTGCTCATCTTACCACTACCATCCAGGCTAAGTATTTTTACAAGCTCTTTACTGTAACTAAATGCTTTTGGAACCGGAAAAACATTACCATACCGATGATTAAATCTTTCAGCGAAATTCCTGGTCATCTCAATATGTTGTTCCTGATCCTTTCCCACGGGAACATAGTGACAACGATGAATGAGTATGTCGGCAGCCTGTAATACAGGATAAGTCAGTAACCCGGCATTGATATTTTCAGGCTGCCGGCGTGATTTTTCTTTAAACGTAACCGTTTTTTCCAGTTCACCCTTGTAAGCCAGCATATTCAGATAGAGATAGAGTTCCGGGATTTCCGGAATATCGCTTTGGGCGTATATCGTGCATTTTTCAGGATCCAGCCCACCGGCAATTAACTCGGCAACAAGCCGTCTGGTATTCAGGGTAAGTTCGCTCGTGTCGGAGTGCGTGGTCAGGCTATGCCAGTCTGCAATAAAAAAATAGCACTCATATTCATATTGCATCCTGGCCCAGTTTTTCAATGCACCAAAATAATTCCCAAGGTGAAGAAATCCTGTGGGCCGAATACCGCTTAAAACAATTTCTTTGTTTTTCTCCATAGAGGAAGGCGAAGATAACGCAGGAGCACTCAAAATCTCCCCGAAACCGTTATTTTTGTCTGAATCCTTTTTCATGGAAGTGAATGATGCGCTCGTAGAGAATTTATGTAAACTGGCCTGTCTGGAGTTCGATGCCGCGGGCAAACAGGAGATTAAAAAAGATTTACAAAATATGATCGGTTTTGTAGAAAAACTGAATGAGCTGGATCTCCATGATATAGAGCCTCTTTTATACATGGGAGAAGAAATAAATGTTTTAAGAGATGATAACCCCGAGAATCCGCTTGGCCGGTCAGAGGCGCTTGCCAATGCCCCCGAGGCTGACAATATGTATTTTAAAGTACCCCAGGTAGTAAAAAATCCTGCCAGTTCTTCGGGGAGCTAAATGAACATCGATCATGACATCTACCGCCATTATTCATCTGGACCGGATTGTGAAAAGCTATTTCATGGGCAAGCAGGCTGTACCGGTATTGAAGGGCATCAGCCTTGAAATCTTCAAGAACGAATATGTAGCTCTCATGGGGCCCTCCGGATCCGGAAAAAGTACATTAATGAATATCATCGGCTGCCTCGACTCCCCCACAGAAGGAAGTTATATACTGAATGGACAGGATGTAAGCCAGATGCCCGACGACGATCTGGCAGAAGTGCGGAACAAGGAAATTGGTTTTGTATTTCAACAATTCAATTTATTACCACGACTAACTGCGGCTGAAAATGTAGCCCTGCCACTGGTATATGCGGGCATTACAAAAAAGACAAGAATAGATATGGCCATGGCCGTTCTGGAGAAAGTTAGTCTGACAGACAGGAGTCATCACAAACCCAATGAACTTTCGGGAGGTCAGTGTCAGCGTGTTGCCATAGCCCGTGCTTTGGTAAATAATCCTTCTCTGATCCTGGCAGATGAACCGACTGGTAATCTGGATACGAAGACTTCTATAGAGATCATGGAAATCTTTAATAAGATCCAGTCAAGCGGTAACACCGTTGTACTTGTTACACATGAAGAGGATATTTCCAGATATGCGCATCGGGTAGTCAGGCTTCGTGATGGTGTAATTGAAACTGATAAGCGGAAAGAAGAACACGCCGCAATAATTGTTAATTGATAATTGTTCTTTTCAATGAGGTACATGTGTAAAAATTAACAATCAACAATTGACCATTGACAATTCAGATTTATGTCCTCAAAGATTTATACTAAAACAGGAGATACCGGCAATACCAGTCTGATCGGTGGAACGAAAGTTCCCAAGAGTCATATCCGTATCCAGGCATACGGAACTGTGGACGAGCTGAATGCTTTTACCGGTTTACTAAACGATCAGATATCGGATGCCCACAGTCGCAAGTTAATACTGGAAATACAGGACCGCTTGTTCACGATTGGATCGTTCCTGGCCTGTGATCCTCACAAAGAGATATCAATGAAAATTCCGGACCTGAAAGAATCAGATATCCATCTCCTGGAAAATGAAATCGATCAGATGAATGGCAAATTACCGGAGATGAAATCGTTTATTTTACCAGGCGGACATATGGTAGTTTCCACGGCGCATATTTGTCGTACTATTTGTCGTCGCGCCGAGCGGCTGATTGTAGAACTGGACGAAAAAGAGCACCTGAACCAACCGCCAATTATAAAATACCTGAACCGGCTGAGCGATTATTTTTTTGTTCTCGCAAGATGGCTTGGACATTTATTGGGGGTCGAAGAAATTAAATGGATTCCTCGCAAATAGTATGGAAGATTGGAAGTCTGGAAGTATGGAAATCGAGTTTATTAATTATGGAAAAACACTTCCATACTTCCAGTCTTCCACACTTTCAGACTTGTATTCTCCCATCCTGCATGCGTACAACCCTGTCAGACATGCTGGCAAGCGTCTCATTATGCGTTACTACCAGAAAGGTCTGGTTGAATTTTTCTCTCAGCTCAAAAAACAAATGATGAAGTTCTTTTGCATTGGCTGAATCGAGGTTACCGGTGGGTTCATCGGCAAAAATGATATCCGGCGAATTTATCAGTGCGCGACAGACGGCGACCCGCTGTTGTTCCCCCCCCGACATCGCTGACGGTTTGTTTTCCATCCTGTGTCCTACTCCCAAGGTTTCGAGCAGTTCCCGGGCCCTGGCTTCGACGGCGGTTTTGCTTTTTGCCGCTATCCAGCCCGGAATACAGACGTTTTCAAGAGCGGTGAATTCAGGTAATAAATGGTGAAACTGAAAAACGAAACCTATATGCTTGTTTCGGAAAGAAGCTAAGTATTTACCCTTAAGCGTGTGCAATTCCTTGTTTTTGAGATAGATTTCTCCCTCGGCTGGCTCATCCAGGGTGCCCAGAATATGCAATAAAGTGCTTTTTCCGGATCCCGAAGGACCCACCATACTGACAATTTCTCCCGCATGGATGTCCAGATCCACCCCCTGTAGTACGTGCAGCGCGCCATAATATTTGTGAATATTCCTTGCGGATAGGATGATCTGGCCGGCCTCTGTTGGGATCATGCGCAAATATAATGACACTGAGTTTGCCGGAATCCTGAAACCGTCTATAAATGGTATTTGGTGGTTTCATTATAAAAATTACTTTTGCGAAAAATTAAAGGCAGGCTCTTACCGCTTTAAAACGGGATATACCGATTAATCTGACCTTATTAAAAAAGCAGAAATTAAATAAAGGATACCGATGTTTTGGACACTCGAATTAGCCAGTTACCTTGAAGACGCACCCTGGCCGGCAACAAAGGATGAACTTATTGACTACGCAATCCGTTCAGGCGCTCCTATTGAAGTAGTAGAAAATCTGCAGGAACTGGAAGATGAGGGAGAACTATATGAAGGAATCGATGATATCTGGCCCGACTATCCATCACAGGAAGATTTTTTCTTTAACGAAGATGAATATTAAAAATGCGGGAAGCTTAAAGCATGAGGCCTGAGGCTTTTTTATAGAAATTAAAATCCCCTCCATTCAGAGGGGATTTTCCATTACAAATATTATCTGATTATTTCTTTTTTGATCTGATAATTTATGAGGCTCCCGCTTTCAGCCTCAAGCCTCCTGATGATTTTTCTCCATCTCTGCAACGACAGCTTCTGTAACGCCTGTAAATGAAAATCCTCCATCATGGAAGAGATTCTGCATGGTTACCATCCGGGTCAGGTCACTGAATAAAACAGCCAGATAAGCGGCGCAATCGTCTGCACTTGCATTTCCCAGCGGACTCATTTTCTCGGCGTATTCCTGGAAGCCGTCAAATCCCTTCACTCCACTGCCGGCTGTTGTTTTTGTTGGAGACTGGGAAACTGTATTGATCCGCACTTTCTTTTTAATGCCATAATAATATCCAAAACTCCGGGCGATGCTTTCCAGCAGGGCTTTTGCATCCGCCATTTCATTGTAATCAGGGAACACTCTCTGAGCAGCAATATATGTAAGCGCAACCACACTACCCCAGTAATTGATGGCATCCAGCTCGTAAGCTGTTTGTAATACCCGGTGAAAAGACATGGCCGATATTTCGAGCGTCTTTAAATTAAACCCATAGTCCAGCTCTGTGTATGAACGGCCCTTCCGCATGTTCACACTCATACCCACAGAATGCAATACAAAATCGATTTTACCCCCGAAATGGGTCATCGAATCTTCGAATAATTTTTTCAGGTCCTCCGATTTTGTGACATCTGCACCGATCACCGGGGCTTTCACTGCTTCGGCCAGCTTATTAATCTCACCCATACGTAAAGCAACCGGCGCATTCGTCAAAACCAGTTCTGCTCCTTCCTCATAACAACGCAATGCAGTTCTCCAGGCAAGAGATTTTTCATCCAGTGCGCCAAATATAATTCCCTTTTTTCCTTTAAGCAGTTGATAGGCCATACAATCGGTTGATTTTGTATGCGTAAAAATAAGAAGATATTTTCAACGGACGCGTCCGACCCGGTATTGGTTTTTTGTATATTAACAGCAGAAAACCATTTAACCCTCACAGATGCGATTTAAAGTTTCCACTCTCTGTATTGCCTTGTTCTTTTTATTATCCTGTAGCCGCAACCTGGTCAACCTGGATTTTACCAATGCCAAAGATGAAGTGGCCCCCTTGACAAACCTTGTTTTCCGTTTTGACAAAACGCTCATCGCCGATTCCCTGATTAATCACTGGGATTCCACCAAATATGTTTCTTTCGAGCCGTCAATCGCAGGTAAATTCCGCTGGGAACATGGGGATGAATTGGTTTTTTCACCGTCCACACCACTTCATCCGGCAACCAGCTATCATGCTACCCTTAACAGCGACATACTTCAATTCAGTAAATACGATCGTTTTGGAAATGCGAAAGATATCCAGTTTCATACTGCAGCATTAAAATTGGAAAATTCCAATAGCAGCTGGGTCCTGCAGGATGAGAATAGCAAAAACTATGTACCACAACTGGACCTCTTTTTTAACTACCCAGTTAATCCATCCCTGTTGAAAGAAAAAATGAAATTAACACTCGACGATAAGCCTGTCAGTTTTAGTTTGCAAACGCTTTCTGTTTCGGACAAAATTGCTATCCGGCTTGTAAATATCCCGGCGGCAGACAAAGATTATGAAATTAAAATACAAATAGATAAAGGTGCCATACCGGTAGGCGGGATCAATGGCACAACAGAAGTGTCGGCGTCAACCACGATGATCCCGTCTCCCTATATACTTCGTATCAACGGCATCGAAGCGAATCCGGAAGGAGCTGGTGGGACAATTGTTATTGCGACGAGTCAGCAAATAAGTTCAACGAACCTGGCTACTTATCTTACCATCGAACCGGCTGTAAAATTCAGCACCGAACTAACGGAAACCGGGTTTACCATTCGCAGCGATCAATTCAATGTTGACAAATCATACCAGCTCACTATTAAAAAAGGGCTGCGGGGTCAAATTGGCGGAACACTTAGTGAAGATTATATTAACAACGTGGCTTTTGGCACGCTTGAGCCGGATATCAGCTTTCAGAATAAAAAAGGAATTTACTTAGCGGGTAAGGGAGAAAAAAACATGGAAGTAAAGATTACCAATGTTGAAAAAGTAAAAATATTAATCTCCCGGATTTATGAAAACAACCTGTTGGTTGCTCAGAAAAATGGATATTATCCCCGTGAAAAAAATAGTTATACTGATGAATATGAAGATAATGCTGATTTCATAGCAGGTGATGTGATTTACGAAAAAGAAATAAATACCACACTCCTTCCAAAATATGGTAACAGCCGTATCCTGCACCTGGATATGGAGGACAAGCTACCTGATTTCAAAGGTATCTACCATATCCAGATTCGTTCTACTAAAGATTATTGGGTAAGAGACAGCCGTTTTTTATCACTCTCTGATATAGGTATAATCGCCAAAGAAGGCAACGAAAACCTGGTGGTCTTTGCAAATTCGATTCAGACCGCGTCTCCAATCAAAGGCGTAAATCTGACAGCTTATGGCTCCAATAACCAGATACTGGGCATAGCAACAACAGATGATCAGGGTGTTGCAACCATTAAATATGAACGACGTGAGTTTGCAGGATTTAAATCGGCCATGATCATTGCAAAAACAGGCGACGATTTTAATTACCTGCCTTTCAGTTCAACGTTAATCAATACATCCCGGTTCGATGTAAGTGGCAAAATATTGAATGCAACCGGTTTGGATGCATTTATTTATCCTGAAAGAGATATATACCGGCCAGGCGAAACCATCCATTATTCAGTGATTGTGCGGGACTATTCCTGGAAATCGCCCGGAGAAATTCCGGTGAAATTAAAATTCCTTTTCCCGAATGGGAAGGAGTTAAAATCATTCAGAAAAAACCTGAATGAACAGGGATCCGCAGAAGGTAATATTGAATTGCCTCTGACATCTATTACCGGAACTTACTCACTTGAAATATATACATCGACCGATGTGTTATTATCGACCCAACCCTTTCATGTGGAAGAATTCGTGCCCGACAGGATAAAAGTAACGGCGACGCTCAATAAAGAATATTATGAACCGGGCAACACAGCTGAAATAAAAATCCAGGCCATTAACTTTTTCGGACCACCGGCATCAGGAAGAAATTATGAATGCGAAATCCAGCTGAAACAAAAAACGTTTTCTGCGAAGAAATTTAATAACTATGATTTCAGTCTGACGAATCAAAAATCATTTTACGATAAAGTCACGAGAGAAGGCAAAACCAATGAAACCGGTGAGGCCAGTGAGAAATTTCAGATTGAGGACATGTTTAAAAATGTGGGCTTGCTGCAGGCAGATTTTTACAGTACTGTGTTTGACGAAACCGGGCGCCCCGTCAGCCGGCTTACCAGTGCGATTATATATACCCAACCAGTATATTTCGGAATTGCAAACGACGGATCCTGGTATTACCCACTCAACCAGTCGGTGGCATTTCAGATGGTTGCGCTGGATAAAAACCAGTCGGTTGTTTCCGCCAGCGCAGAAGTGTCTGTTGTCAAACACGAATACCGTACCGTCATTTCCAAAAGCGGAAGTTATTTCAGGTATGAATCCCAAAAAGAAGATAAACTGATCAGTTCTAAAATAGTACCTGTAAACGGAGAACAAACCAGTTTTTCATTCGTGCCCCGGACAGCCGGAGAATACGAACTGAGAGTAAGTATTCCCGGTTCCAACACTTATGTCAGCAAATCCTTTTACAGTTTTGGATCCTGGGGATCTGATAATTCCTCATTTGAAATAAATAACGAAGGCCACGTGGATATCCAGCTTGACAAATCAACTTATTTTAATGGAGAATCTGTCAGGGCACTTTTTAAAGCACCCTTCGATGGTCGTATGCTGGTCACTCTGGAAACCGATAAATTAATCAGCTATCAATGGGTAAATGTTGAAAAAAGATCAGCCAGCGTTGAGTTAAAGCTCAGTGCGGACGCTGT
Organism: Puia sp.; assembly: GCA_036496825.1. Classification (GTDB taxonomy): domain Bacteria; phylum Bacteroidota; class Bacteroidia; order Chitinophagales; family Chitinophagaceae; genus Puia. Next base: position 10,152 of record DASXKM010000127.1, read on the forward strand.
TCCTAATGCATATATAACGGCTACGCTGATTAAGCCACATGGCATTACAGATATTCCATTAACGGTTGCCCACGGCTTTGAAAATGTAAGTGTCCAAGAAAAAAGCAGAAAAATTCAGGTTGAAATTCTGGCAAGCCAGAAAGTCAGGTCACGCACAAAACAGGAGATTAAAATAAAAGCTGCGCCGAACAGTCTGGTCACGCTGGCTGCTGTAGACAACGGAGTACTTCAGGTTTCGGATTTTAAAACTCCGGACCCTTATGGATATTTTTATGCACGTCGCGCATTGGGCGTTACAGATTATGATATATACCCACTGCTCCTGCCGGAATTGAGAGCCCGTCTAAGCAGCACGGGAGGAGATTCTGAAACGGATATGACAAAAAGGACGAATCCCATGCCAGCCAAAAGAATAAAAATACTTTCCTACTGGAGCGGAATCAAACAAGCAGACGGTAGTGGGGAAGCTGTTTTTCAGCTTGACATTCCCCAGTTTTCCGGTGAAATCCGTTTGATGGCTGTCTCCTACCGAAACGATCAGTTTGGTTCGGCTGAATCAAAAATGACCGTGGCTGACCCATTGGTTCTTAGCACGGCACTTCCGCGTTTCCTGAGCCCTGCTGATTCAATTAATGTTCCGGTGACGATTACGAACACCACTTCATCTCCGGCCAGTGGGTCGGCTGCTATCAACACGAGCGGTGGCATCTTGGTTTCCGGCGCGAAGGAACTGTCATTCACCATCCCACCGAACAGTGAAAAGCGATTATACTTCTCCGTGACTGCAGCGCAGGTGATCGGGACAGGAAAAATCTCCATTGATGTGAATGGTCCGGGAGGAAGATTCAATGATGAAACTGAAATGAGTATCCGCCCTGCTTCTTCGCTCCAAAAGACTACCGGCAGTGGCACGATCGCAGGCGGATCTACTGAAAACATTCATTATGACAATGCCGATTATATTCCGTCCAGTATCAGCAGACAATTATATCTGACCCGGTTTCCTGGAGCCGGACTGGGGAAATATCTGGGTGACCTGTTGGAGTACCCTTATGGATGCACTGAACAAACCATTTCAATCGCATTTCCACAATTATATTTCGGGGAGCTTTCAGATGCCCTTCATATAACAAGGGGAAATCGTTCTACGGCAAATTATAATGTGCAGGAAGCCATCCGCAAGATCAAAATGCGTCAACTGTATACCGGCGCAGTCACTTTATGGGATGATGAAAAAACGGCTAACTGGTGGACCAGCATTTACGCCGCCCATTTCCTCATCGAAGCAAATAAAGCAGGGTTCGATGTGGAGAAAAGCTTACTGGAAACATTACTGGGATATATCAGTGCCAGTTTACAAGACAGGAAAACAATTAATTACTATTATAACCGCGACCAGGTAAAACGTATTGTTCCAAAAGAAGTGATTTACGGATTATATGTCCTTGCATTAGCGTCCCGTCCAAATACAGCATTGATGAATTATTACAAAGCGAATCCGGCTTTGTTAAGTCTTGATTGTAAATATTTACTGGCTGCTGCCTATGCTTTATCAGGCGATAAAAACAATTATCAGCAATTTCTTCCAACTCATTTTACGGGCGAAATCGCCAATACGGAAACAGGTGGTAGTTTTTCTTCCGATATCCGTGATGAAGCGATGTCGCTGGATGTATTATTAAATGTCGACCCCTCCAACCCCCAGATTCCTGAAATGGCAAAACACATTTCCGATCATTTAAAACAGCGTTACTGGTATAGTACCCAGGAACTTGTTTTTGGATTCCTTGCGCTGGGAAAAATATCCAAATTACAGGGCAGTTCCCTGGCTACTGCAGAGGTTAAAATTGATGGTAAAAAAGTGGCCGATTTTACGGGAGCAGATTTAAAAATTCCTTCCTCTCAACTGAAAAGCGGGAAAACAGAAATCGCCGCAGCTGGAAAGGGCAACCTATATTATTTCTGGGAAGAAGAAGGAATATCCGCCGGCGGAACCATGAAGGAAACGGATAATTATCTCAAAGTCCGCAAGCGGTTTTTTGACCGTAACGGCAAACCGGTTAGTGGAAATGTTTTCAAACAAAATGAACTGGTCATCGTTCAGATCAGCCTCGAAAAAACTTTCAGCAATGACATTCAGAATGTCGTCATTACCGATCTGTTACCGGCGGGATTTGAAATTGAAAATCCAAGAACAAAAGACATTCCGGGTATGGATTGGATTAAGAATGCCAGCAGCCCTACGGCGCTTGATGTACGTGATGACCGGATAAACCTCTTTGTAAACTCGGAAAATCTGCGGCAGGATTATTATTATGCAGTGAGGGCAGTTTCACCGGGTGTTTATAAAATGGGCCCTGTTAGTGCCGATGCCATGTATAACGGCGAATACCATTCGTATAACGGAGCAGGTACGATCAGGGTAGTGGAATAAAATAAAGAGATCAGAGATTCTTATTGATCCGTTTTTCGTATCGCGATGGACAATTCCTCTAATTGCTTTTCATCAATGATCGAAGGCGCGTCAAGCATGACATCTCTTCCACTATTGTTTTTTGGAAATGCGATAAAATCACGAATGCTTTCGCTGCCACCGAGAATGGCGCACAGTCTGTCAAATCCAAAAGCTATACCGCCGTGGGGTGGTGCACCATATTCAAAGGCTCCCAACAGGAAACCAAATTTGTAATTCGCTTCCTCCCGTGACATTCCCAGTGCATCGAACATTTTTTCCTGTAACTCTCGCTGGAATATCCTGATGGATCCGCCGCCAATCTCATTTCCGTTCAAAACCATATCATACGCATTTGCCTTGATATTCGCATAAGGATGCTCGAGATACCGGGCTGCATTCGCAATAACCGGATCATTTTTAATCATTGTTGAAATCTGATCCGGCTTAGGCGCTGTGAATGGGTGATGCCGCGCAACCCACCGGTTATCTTCTTCGCTGTATTCAAACAAAGGAAAGTCAATGACCCAAAGCAATTTGAATTCATCCTTTTTTCTCATTCCAAGTCTTTCTCCTATTTCAAGTCGCAGATCGCTGATTGCCTTGCGGGTTTTTTCCTCCCGGCCGGCCAGAATCAGAATCGCATCTCCTTTTTCTGCTTTTGCAAAAGTCGCCAGTGCTTTTAATCTCTCTTCCGGAAAAAATTTATCTACGCTGCTCTTGATCGTCCCGTCCTCATTGCACCGGGCATAAACAAGTCCCTGCATGCCTATCTGCGGACGCTTTACCCAATCCGTTAATTCATCAAATTGTTTACGGGTCCAGGATGCACCACCTGGAACTGAAATGGCAAGAACGGTTTCTGCATTATCAAAAACGGAAAATCCGGCATTGGCAATCAGAAATCCATCTGCTTCCACAACGCCTTTGCGCTTGAGAGGAGATTTCAGGTTGGCGATCTTCATGCCAAAACGAATATCGGGTTTATCATTCCCATATACCCACATCGCATCTTCCCAGCTCATTCTTTCAATCTCATCTTCGTATTCAATACCTTTTACTTCTTTAAAAATATAGCGGATCATACCTTCGAACATAAGAAGAATATCATCCTGCTCGATAAAGCTCATTTCACAATCTATTTGTGTAAACTCCGGTTGCCGATCCGCCCGTAAATCCTCATCGCGAAAGCATTTCACAACCTGGTAATAACGATCGTAACCGCTTACCATTAATAACTGCTTAAAGGTTTGGGGGCTCTGGGGCAGTGCATAAAACTGGCCGGCATTCATCCGTGACGGAACGACAAAGTCACGGGCGCCTTCGGGAGTTGATTTTATGAGAAAGGGTGTTTCAATATCCATGAATTGATTCTGATGGAGATAATTCCTGGCTGCCCGGTTTACGGCATAGCGAAGCTCGATATTTTTTTTTACCGGATTACGGCGCAGATCGAGATAGCGATATTTCATACGAAGATCATCACCTCCGTCGGTCTCGTCCTGGATCGTAAAGGGCGGCGTTACAGATTTATTCAAAATCGTAATCTTACTAACTCTTATTTCAATTTCCCCCGTTGGGATTTGGAGATTCTTACTTGACCTTTCCGAAACGATACCCTGAGTCTGAATGACGAACTCTCTTCCCAAAGGATTTTCCGACAAAGCTGAATTCTGGGTCTCATCAAGTAATAACTGTGTAACACCATAGCGGTCACGCAGATCTATAAAGGTTATGCTGCCAAACTTCCGCAGGGTTTGAACCCACCCGGCCAGTGTTACTTCACGGCCTACGTTTGCTATTCCTAATTCGCCGCATGTATGTGTTCTGAACATGAAATCCTTGATTAGCCGGCAAAGGTAGGGCGTGACCATTAGATCGAAAACGGTTAAAAAATAAAAAAACCGATTCCCGGGGCTTTCAAGTGTTAAAAATAATTTTTACCTTGTAAGCATCCGTACTATTCACCTCCTCTGATTAAACCTATCCTGGTTATCCAACGCAGTCCTTAAACAACTTCCATCCATACCCATGTAAGGCCAAATGTCTTTTGATCGGACCGACCTGTAGCTATCAAAAAGAAAAACGGACCTTATGGAATTCATCATTATCGTAGTGTTGGTCATTGGAATTCTTATTCTGCACAAACCCCTTTCTGTTGTGTTTAACCGGCTCTATATCAAACACCAGCAACGCAAATTCGTCGAATGTGAAACCTTTTATCACAGTATAGTTTCTAAATACATCCGGTATTATAACCGTCTGGGCCTCGAAGACCAGCGTAAATTCCTTTTTCGTACTTTTCTTTTTAGAAAAGCCCGCCGTTTCCATTATATCGAAGTGAAAGAAAGCGCTGAAATGCCCATCCTCATCAGTGCGGTGGCTGTACAACTTACATTCGGTCTGGATAAATTCATGCTGAATTATTTCAATGAAATTTATGTATTGAAAGACGATTACCACTATGGCTTTTATTCCCGCCCGTTTATGGGTCACGTGGATCAAAGTGGTATTTACCTTTCCTGGGATAATTTTATAAAAGGAATCAGCGGCCAAACGCCATATTGCAATGTGGGTCTTCACGAAATGGGTCATGCACTGGCTTACGTAACTTTTATAACAGAAACAGAAGAAGACAAACATTTCAAAAAAGAATTCAAGAACTTTTCCAAAGTAGCCCGTCCCATTTTTGCAGACATGCAGGGTGGGAACCGCAATTTGCTGGGCGAATATGCTGCTGTGAACTATCATGAGTTCTGGGCCGTTTCGGTTGAAACTTTCTTCGAAAACCCGGTTTGTCTGAGACAGGATCTGCCCGAACTTTATCAGGCAATGGTTAATCTGCTCTGTCAGGATCCGCTTCAAATCAGATACAATAATACTGGTAAAGCCACTTTTGTGGTGAAGGGAAATAAACAGGAAAGTCTGACTGCCAGCGCCTAAGGAAGGGTCTGACTTTTAACCTGACACCCTTTACAGCTTAACCCGCCAAATAATTTGTATTGTAAAGGCGAATTTCAGCCGAATTCTAAACGACAAATCACGCAAAACGCGCGTAAGAATACGTAAGATTAGAAATTTATAGCGGGCGGGAGACAGATTTTCAAAAACGTGCCGAAATTCCCGGGGACAGTTTAGTACCCAGGCGAAAAATCTGTGCCAAAAAATGCTCCCATTTAATGATTGAAATTTTCAGGATGGACGTTCCAGGATTTTTTGGAACCGGCTTATATCTGCCAGGGGATTGATAGTTTCTCCAACTTTTAGCATGTCTACCAGTTGTTTAGCGAAATAAGGGGCAAGCGAGCAGCCCTTTGTTCCCATTCCATTTAAGATCCCGATCCGGGGATATAAAGGATGAAAACCAACAAATGGTCTTCTTTCCAAAGTTGCAGGTCGAATCGCTGCAAAATGTTCCAGAATTGTAAAGGGTAGTCTCAAAGTATAATTCAGCCAGTTCATCGCCGATTTCCTGAAACTTTCAGAAGGCTGGTCATCATAAAATGTCCATTCATAGGAAGACCCTAACCAGTAAATATCATTCCCGTACGGTACCAGATTCATGCCCTTTTTAAATACCTTATGCGATGGCAATCCTTTTATTTCAACCAGCATTCCTTCACCCTTGTTCAATGCAAAAGGAAGTTTATTAAAAAACTGATTTTTCGCAGAAGCTATGCCATCACAAAAAATAACATGACGGTATTGAATATCACCATAATCAATGACATCATTTTTGAGCTTCATTTTTGAAATTTCGAACTTCGATTCAATCAATAATTCGTTTTGCTTTAACCAAGTTCGCCAGAGGGCCAGTAGTTTTTCCACGTTTACCAGTAAGCATGGTTGAATGGCCCCCCAGCCTAAATCATACTTAAACCATTGGATATATTTCTCAGGCTCTTCACCCCGAAATAAATAATTCGGATCCTCTTCAAATCGTTTTTGAAAAGCCTGTAACATTTGTACACTTGGGAAAAAATCAATGACAGATACTTCTTCGACAAAAGAATTGTCAAGAAATTTTCCAATATCGCGGTAGGCATTGAAGGCAAAGGGAATTAACTCATCGATCATCCAGGTAGTCACCAGTCTTCTGCCTGTGACGGGATTGATAAGCCCCGCTGCTCTCATGGAAGCACCATTCCGGTTCGGCAGATCGATTAATTTAAAGGATATGCCTGCCTGGTGCATCCACCAGCTCAGCCATGTGCCTGCCAAACCCTGTCCGACAATTAATACGTCTTCCATTATTTTGATTCTACATGAAGCCGGATTCCTTCACTATGTGCCGCAAATTCAGGCGCATACATACATTCGAGTATGCTGATTCCGTTACTGTAATTTCCGGCGGTCGTTACATAGACAGGGTATTCAAAAACAAAACTTCCTCGGGGCAGTCGATCAAAAAAGAAACTGGTGCTGGCATCCTGTGTCGTCTGATAATATCCCAATCCATTCTGCCATTGATAACCGCTTAATGTATTACCAGGTTCCAGACAGGCGGCGCGCATATCTTTCAGGTGTACATATTCCAAATCACGATCAGTTTTTATTATTATGCGCATTTTCAATTTATCGCCTGGCCTTAAAATATTATTTTCAGAAACCTCTTTAAGTACTGGTCCCCTGTCAGTATTTTTCTCAATAAATAAATTCTTTGTGACGGAGAGTTGGTTTTGTGCAGAAGTTACTTTGTCAATGTTTTCAAAATACTGCCAGTATACCGCGCCCCAGGAGGGGATTTCCATTGGCTGTTGGGGGTTGACGGTTGACAGTTGACGGTTGAAGGTTATATCACTTTGTTGAAGAACGACATCAATATTTCCCATTGCAGGTACAACCTGCTCACCGGTAATTTGTTTTCTGAAATATCCTGTTCCCGCTTCTGTTTTTTCTTCGGTTGAATTTATTTTGTAATCGCCCAACCGGATATCGACGTTTTGCTGATGTGAAATCCAATCGCTTCCATCCAGTAAAAGAGCATAACAGGCATCTGCAGTCGCTTTTGTGGTCGGCCAGTGGTTAGTGCGTTTTTGCTGCAGAAGCCAGAATTTCATCTTGTCAATTGAACTTTGGTCAGCATGTAATTCCCTGAACGTTTCAATCAACAGAGCCTGCGTTTCCACTGGGGCTTCCTGCCAGTAATATCCGTTGTTAACCGATTTCCAATACATTCCCAGATCAGCTGACACAGTCGCATTTTCGATCAATGAAGCCAGGATATCTTTAGCGGTTTTTCCGTCACCCGTCCGGTTTAAAATTAATGAGATCATCCCCTGCATAAAGACAGGTTCTTTCTGCCATCCTTCAACCGAAAGTTTCCGGTAATAGTTCAGGGCGACAAGAATATTTGCCGGAATTTCTATCTCCGGAAAAAAACTGCGCATATACAGATATTGGATCTGGATTGGATCAATATGTTGTTCTTTCGATGATTTGCCTTTTTCATAATCTGAATAGATGGATTTATCGAGAAAAGAAATAGCAGTTTTGGCCATTTTAATCAATTGATCCTGTAAATCAGAAGGAACTGCATTTAATTTTCGTAGTCTTCCGATTCCGGACACTATATACTGCGTAATGTAACGATCACCGGAGCCTCCCTTGAACCAGGCGAATCCACCATCTTCAGACTGCATTTGTTGCAACTTATCGCAGGCCGATTTCAAAGCCATGCCCATCCTGATCATATCAAATAGCAGTGCCAGGTTTTTTCTTTGCTGCGACTCAGTTTGCGCCTGAAGAACCCATGGAGTTTCCCGGAGTAAAATAGATTTTAGCTCTTCATTTTTTTGAAGATTACTAATCAAAACTGTTGTGTCAGCATTCTTCCATTTTTCAAATATTGCCTGCAAAGCTGGTGAAGAGTGAACGAGATGAGCTCCCAATGTATTCGCATAAAAACGGTTAAAAGTCTGCTCGGCACATTCATATGGAAATTCCATCAGGTAGGGCAGTGAATTTACTGCATACCAGACAGGGTTGGTTGTGTATTCTACTACGAGCGATTGATTCTGCAAACTGTTGCTGCTTCCTGATTCCAGTAATTTGCCGAATACAAATTGTTTTTCCTTCGATTCACCCATATTCAATGGAAGTGATTCTGTAACCAGCATGCGGTTGCTTAATACCGGAACCACATTCTTTTCTCCATCACTCAATTCAATGCCGCTTTTGTCCGAAGTGCTGGCAATGACTCTGTATAACAATGGCCGATCAAAATGTGCGGGAATAACTGCCGGGAAAAAGACGACATTGCTTTGAGACGCGTTCACCGTGAAAGTCTGGATAGCCTTGTTATTCCCTAGATCTGTATCCTCACTTTGATTATTGGTCGGATCCAGCCATTCAAACCGGACTATTCCACTCTTGGACTGGGAAGACAAATTGGCAATTTTAACAGGCAATAACATGGTATCTCCCTCACGGAAAAAACGGGGTATATTCGCCTGCACCATTAATTCTTTTTGTGTCACCGCGAATCTTTCCGAATAGCTAAAGGAAAGATCTTTTGTGTTTGCCAATACCATCCATTTCCATTTGGTCAGGGCATCCGGCATCGTAAAGTTTAATTCCACGTTTCCCTGTGCATCTGTTTTCAGATCGGGTTGAAAGAAAGCGGTTTCGTTGAAATTTTTGCGGGTCTGGATATTGTCTCCACCAGAGGCTGACTCATCTTTTTCGGGTTCAGGTACTTCAGGTCTATTTATTTGATTGTTTGATTTCAACACTCCGTAACCAGCCACAACCATGTCGCT
>DASXKM010000128.1:0-5176 GCA_036496825.1 Puia sp.
ATTGAATTCATCTGCCTTCACATCGACCACCGCATTCAATGGCTGATTCCTGAATGCAAAATCAAAAAGATTATTGAGGCTGCCGCTGATACCCAGATGAGTTGACAGATAGGTTGCCTTCATATCTTTAACGGATACATTTCCCGGATTAAACTCCATCAGCAAATGATCCATTACAAAGCCGGCAGGAAATCCCTTTGATGAATAGGAAAAATTCTCCATCCTTAAATCGCCACCCGATTCAAAAAGATCTTTTTTATGATAGCCCATGGCTGGTATGTCTCCCTTTGCGTGTACGTCGACATTCAGCATTCCGGTCAGTTTTGTACCGGATTCAAGTTTCAGCGATTTGGAAATATTTGAAAAATCCAGTTTCCCTGCTAAAGCGAAATCCATGTAAGGTTTCTCGTGGAGATTCTTCAAATACAAATGCATATCAATCGAATCATGATTGATTTCAGCATGCGCTTCCGGAATGTTTATCGTCAGGTGATCAGACATGCCATCCGGATTGTCCAGCTGGAGTCCGAATCTGATATTCTCTACCGGTACCTGTAAATCGGCATATTTAAAATATCCGTTTTGCACGAACAGGTTAGTATGAAAAGCAGGGCAGTGATTTTCATCATATCGACCTTTTATAAAACCGTTCAGATTTACCTGACCGCCCGATTCCAATCCCGCGAAATCTTTCTGATAAACGGAGGGAAGCATGGAAAGCAGATTTTTAAATTTAGTCGATGGTGCTTTGTACCGGATATTCATATTATAACTGCTGTCGTTGATCCGTTCAAAAAATCCTTCGGTATGTAATACCAGATCATTAAAAAATACCTGGTCGCTGTTAAAAGAATAAGTATGGGTTTTTTTGTCGACACGAAAATCCATATCGATTTTCGTTTTAACCGAAACACTGTATGGTATCTTGCTGCTGAAGTCAAAATCAACCTCATCGGATGTTGTACTGGTTTTCAGCGTAAATGATTCAGAAGAAAAATTGCCTCGGCCTTCGTGTTCCAAATGGTTGATGACAATATGTACATTTCTTTGCTGGTCCTCATAATCCACAAATCCTTTGTGAATGGCATAACGCTGCATGTCCAGGTCAAAGGACCGGGAAGAAGAATCAATATGATCGAGCGGATCAGCGACTGATTTAATAATGTTCCAGTTACCATGCCCTTCTTTATTAATGGCCAGGTGAAAACGAGGCTCATTTAATATCACAGAATGAATCCGTATGCTGTCACCGGAGAAAAGACTTTTCATATCACAGTTTATATCCAGCTGATTTGCGATCATCAGTGTATCATCCTGAAATTCCCCCACACAGGTAACCATCAAATGATCAAGACCGATCGAAATATCCGGGAAATGACGGAACAGTGAAATACCTGCACCGGAGAAACTTACACGGGCCCTGAAATTTTTATTGAATTGGGACTTAACAAGGCGGTCAATTTTGCCTTTGAAGAGAATCGGCGTGGCCCATATCAGGGCCGCAATAACAAACAGGGTAATCCCTGTTATTTTTAGGATCTTGGATTTCATAGTCTTACAGGATTGGATTATAACTCTATATTACAAAATGATTGCCAGAATCTTGAATGCGGAAGGCTATTATACATTACACAATAAGGTATTAGATAAATAGCTGCATTTCAATATTTTACACGATGAAAAATAGTGGTCCCCCGCAGGTTTTATTTTGGCTATACCTAAAACTTAACATTGAATAAATTCCAATTAAATTAAATTCATGTTACCTAATTATTACCAAATCATTTGTTATGGCAAAAAAGACGAAGGAACAGTCAATTAAATCACAAAAAAAATCGCTTTTACTAAAAATTGAAGGAAAACTTTCTGAATCACTGATTGAGTTCCCCAAAAAACTAAATGAAAAAAAATATAAAAGAATCATCCACAAAGCCGGAAAGATTCTGACAAAATCACTGGTTATTAATCCTGTTATAGCATCCGAGGCCAGGAGTGAAGAGAAAAAGTCAAAAAAGAAAAAACAGGAAATAAAAACAGAGACTGTTTAAAGTGTCATGCTTTGAGCGGTTAACCACAAAGTTTTAAAATTATTAAACCCCCCAGATGAATGGTGGGTTTTTTTTTAGTGCATGTCGTCATTACCGTAAATGAAAGCGTGAATGACAATACAGCGATCAGGCAAAGTATTCTATTTCAGTATAAAATATTCCCGATGATCCTGAATGCCCTGGAGCGTACAGAAAACTGATATGCCGGCAGATTCCCCACCCCTGCTACTGGCATAAATCTTGCAAAAGCGTTGTTGTTCAAAATATTCTGTATGAAAAATTCCTTGTCCCGTTCGGTCGGCCTGATTTTTATTATCATTCTGACATCTTTATGCTCAGTGGCCCAGGCGACTGATAACGCAAATCCCACCGGGGTAAGACATACCTCCGGATATAGCGGGCATGGTAACAACCAGAATAACTGGGGGCTGTTCGTGATCATCGGCGTAATCGCCCTGGCCGGCCTGACAAAACGAAATCTCCCTCAAAAGGGGTGAGCCGGATTTTTTGTCAGTCGCTGATATGTTTCAGAGAATCCGAATTAATACAATAGCGCAGGCCACCGGGCGGTGGGCCATCCGGGAAAACGTGACCCAGGTGCGCATCACAAACATTACACATCACTTCGATACGGGTCATGCCAGCGGACTGGTCTTTTTCATATTTTATCGCATTCTCTTTGATCGGCTGCGTGAAACTCGGCCACCCGGTTTTCGAATCATATTTAATGGATGAGTCAAATAATTCGGTGTCGCAACAAATACAATTATACCTGCCCGGTTCGTACCGGCTGCAAAGTTCTCCGCTGAACCTGGCTTCGGTACCCTTTTTGCGGGCGATGCGATACTGATCCGGACTGAGGATCGCCTTCCACTCAGCGTCCGTTTTTTCAATTCTTTTATCCGGTACCGGATTGCCTGTATTTGCAAAATTCAAAACGTCGTTCCAGTTTAGCATATCGAATATTTAAAGGATACGAATTTATGTTTTCTTTTCGGTTAGATACGGTGATAAAATGGTAGACGACTGAAATCGGGCGATCCTGATATATGAAGTATTCGGTTTAAATTGTACCCCGCTTTATTACTTATGACCGACCGGTTAATCGCTAATATAAAAAAAATTGAACCTTTCTCGGAAGAAGAGATCAATACGCTGCAAGGTTTTCTTGTAAAAAAATTCATCCGGAAAGGAGACCATTTCCTGAATCCGAACCAGGTGAGCCGTCATATCGCCTTTATTGACTCAGGGCTCATGATGCATTACAGCCTGCACGATGGCATTGAAATACCTTGTAATTTTTCTATGGAAGGTGACTGGATAAGCAGTCTCAAAAGTTTCACCTCTGGTAATCCGACGGAAGTGGCCATTAAAGCGCTAGAAGATTCTTGGATACTGGAAATCTCGGCCGACCAGACGCGCCAGCTATTCGAATCGTCTCCCCGTTGGCTGCTCTTTAAAAATCACCTTATGCAGCATGTTTTCTTCAATATTACCAGGCATAATGCGGACTTCGCCATGCTGGATGCCAAAAAACGTTATTATAAATTCATGCTCGAAAAACCCGATCTGTTTAACCGCATCCCGCAATATTGTATCGCCGCCTATCTGGGAATAACACCTCAGTCCCTCAGCCGGATCAGAAAGGAAGGATAACCGGTTCTTACCAAATGATAATGGAATTATTTTCAGGGCACCTGAGTTTTGTGTTTCAATTTTTCAAATATGAAACACAGAAAACATTTTAAAAACCTTGATAAGATTCAAATCAACGATTCTGTCCAGTCAGTTCTTGTAAGCGGTAAGAATAAAGACGCCCCGCTGTTGATTCATATCCAGGCCGGACCCGGTCTGCCGATGATTTCAGAAGCAACCAAAATGGAAAAATTATTGCACCTGGAAGATCACTTCCTGGTTGCCTATTGGGATCAAAGGGCCTGCGGCCTGTCCTACAACAAAAACATTCGCCCAGAATCGATCAGCCTCGCTCAAATGGCGGATGATATCATCAGTTGCACCCGCATCCTGCTTCAAAAATATCAGCAAAGCAGGGCGGTTCTGGTGGGTTATTCCTTCGGCGCCACTGCAGCACTTATGGCGGCAGCAAAGAGCAGCAGTCTGTTCAGTTGCATCTTCGCCGCCGGACCTGATGTCGACATTCCATTTGCCAATCAGTATGCACTGGATTTCGCTATGGACCAGGCGACTGCCCGGAACAATAAAAAATGGATAAAAAAAATCAATGAATTGAAGGGCCGTCCCATTGTTGAATCAAAAAGTTTTCAGGAAAGAGCGGAGATCATCAGTAACCTGGGAGGGATCCAGACCGGCGCTTCTTTTTCGGATCTGGTAATGGCAACTGTAAGAAATATTTTGTTCTCAAAGTATTATGGTTTGAGCGGACTGATCAAAACGATGAGTGGGATGACCTTCTGCCAGAATTCATTTTTGCCGAAAGTGAATAATCTCAACCTTTTTCAGCTTGTGAACAACATTTCCGTGCCGGTTCATTTTATCCAGGGCAGCCTCGATGCTGTCGCACCGGCATCGAAGGGAAAGGAATTTTACGAACACCTGAAGGCACCCCGTAAAAGCTTCAGCCTGTTTGAACACTCGGCCCATACACCGCATTATGAAGAATCTGAAAAATTTTCAAAACTGATTATATCACGTTTCAATCAATCATTTTAAATGAACAACATTTTAACGGCCAATGAAATAAGGACAGCCGTCTATTACAAAGACGGCCGGGAAATAAAAGTGCACGCCATCCAGACCGGATTGATTTCCGTAAAAGAAAACTTTCGAAAGCAAAAAGGAAAAGGCTTCATGAGTAAGCTGAATATTGTTTTCGGAAAAGATTTTACTGAATTTATGCCCATCTGGGTATGGGTAATTGAACATCCTGAAGGAATCATTGTAATCGATACAGGTGATATTGAAGAATCTGTTCATCCGGATTTTTATAAGAAAGAAAGTTTGGGAACAAGACTTAGTTTACGCGCCATGTCCAGTAAGCGGATAATCGGGAAGCGGGATGGACTCGATGCACAACTGAACAGGCTGGGTATCAAACCTGAGCAGGTTTCCAAAGTGGTTTTAACGCACCTTCACGGTGACCATACCGA
>DASXKM010000129.1:0-3055 GCA_036496825.1 Puia sp.
AATGAATACCATCACTTTTAGGTCAAATACAGGTAATTTTAATTCATCCCCGATGAATCTCATTTTTCGATAACAGGAATTGTCTTTTCCGGGTCAATGGCCAGCCACAACAGACATCCGGCAAATAGTACCACTGCCAACAGGTAAAGAGGATAATCGAAATGATGGGTTACCTGTACAATTTTTCCAAAAATAAGGGCAAGCGAAAATGCACCCATCTGACCAAAAAAATTCATGGCACCCGTTACCGTACCGGAATTATTTCTTCCAATATCGGCGCATACTGCATAAGATACCATGACAGCAAACGAAAATGAAAAATTGGCCCCGATCAGGCAGGACGCTGCAATTGCATTGCTGGAAGAAACAGCAGCCATCCATAATAAAAAACCGCAGGCTCCCAGTCCCAGCATCCCAGTGAGTCTTCTCCCTTTTTTCAACCCGAATTGTTTTAAAAACCAGTCACCCCCTGCACCTCCGGCAAGAAATCCACTGACACCAACCAGAAAAAGAATAGAAGTAATCTGTTTCATCGAATTCTCGGAAAAACCCCGGCCTTCCTGAAGATAAACGGGCATCCAGGCGATAAAGAAATAATTTGCCCACTGGCAGCAGAAATACATCAGCATTAATGGCCACAAAGTGCCGTTTCTAAAAATCAATTTCCAGGATACCAGTTGCTGCTGATCTTTATGACGACAGGATGATTCAATCAGTTTCTTTTCAGCGGCCGGTATAGATATCATCTGAGCCGGAAAATCACGAAACCAGGAATAACAAAAGGCGGCCCATAGAATTCCAATTGCCGCGATGACAAAAAAAGGGGCCCTCCAGCCAAACGATGCGGCGATTGGGACGATGATCAACGGAGCGACGGCGGCACCCAATTGCGATCCGATACCTACCCACGATAATGCCTTGCCTGTTTCGTTGACGGGAAACCACCTGGATACTACCAGTATGCTGTTCGGATACGTGCCGGATTCACCTATTCCAAACAGGAAACGAACGACAATAAGGGAAATCAAACCATTGACCAGTCCTGTAACAGCTGTAAATAGCGACCACAAAATCACGATCCGGATAAACACTTTTCTTGGTCCGATGCGATCACCCAGCATACCTGAAGGGATTTCAAAAAGCGCATAAGCGAGCGCAAATGCCGCCAGTACCCAACCAAATTGTTCGTTGTTCAGGTGCAGATCTGATTTCATCCGGACACCCACAATTGAAATGCAAATGCGATCCAGGTAAGTAAGCGTGGTGAGCGAACAAAGCAATGCCAGAACGCGAAAACGATATGGGATTGCTTTTAATATGGAGTTAAAAGTTTGAGTGATAGTTTATAAATATGGCAGTAATATCTTACTAATAGAAATTTTTCTGATATCGGTTCACAATGTTATTTGTGATGGGTTATTTATACGGTCATTCAATAAGTTGATGGAGAGCTTATTGGGCATTCTATCCTAACGGAAATGGATTGGAAGTTTGTTTTCGCCCGAGTTTATTTTTTTGTTCTCATTTTAAAAATTATATTTAATTGACCTTTTTGATCTTTCATAAATAACCTTGTCGTGAGGAGACAGAATTTCTGGATATCCTTAACATTACCAATTCTTATAATATTAGGAACCGGTGGGAGATCTATAGCTCAGAATTCGATCCTTCAGAATACGCATATCCGGGGATTTATGGAAGTGGACGCTTCCTACCATGATAAAAAGGTCTCTTTTGGTTTTGGTGAACAGGATTTGTTTATTACCTCCCAACTTACCGACCGGTTTTCATTTTTAGGCGAAGCGGTTTTTAAATATGATCCTACCTCTGCAACAGAATTTGGAGTCAGTATCGAGAGAGTCATCGTAAAGTACAATTATTACGGAAATAATAACCTGCTCCTGGGTAAACAACATACCCCCATCAATTTCTGGAATGATACGTACCATCATGGCCGTGTATTTTACCCTACCATTGAACGACCCCTGCTATTTCCTGCGAATTTTATTCCACTTCACACAACCGGTATAGCGGCTGAAGGACATGACCTCGGAAATATCAGATTTGGTTATAACCTGTTAATTGGAAATGGGCTCGGATCAACGGATGTGGCAAATAATGATCAGCGCGTTTCGGTTACCGCAGCCGTTCATATCAAACCGGTAGAGAATCTGAAACTGGGTGTTTCTTACTATAATGATGCCATATCTCCCGGTGCAGAAGTGTATGGGAAAATTATTCCTGTGCAGGTGAATCAACAATTATTTACAGGTTCGATTTCATATTTCGGAAGAAAATTCGAATTGTTAACTGAAGGAACGCTTGCTTTGGATCAAACGGACTCTACGGGAACACAACATGACTGGGCTTCTTATTTGTATGCAGGGTACAGGGTAACCGATAAATTCGTTCCCTATTTCAGAATCGATAATCTTCAGTATGCTTCAGGAGAAGTCTATTATACGAAGAACAATACTCAATCATTCATTTTTGGCATGAGATATTATGTTGATCCACTCCTGGTTCTCAAACTGGAATATCAGCATTTGAATACGGAGCTTCAGGGAAAAACATATGCGGTCACATTTCAGGTAGCGGTAGGTTTTTAAACGGTAATAAAGAGTATGAGTTTTAACTTTTTCAGATATCATTTCTTGTTGCAATATTCACTTATCTGCATGGTTATGCTTTGCTCTTTATCTTCCCTGGCACAGGATAACAATCTGGTGGTAATCGGAAACCTGGCAGGGGTTCCCGGAGATATAAAAATGAATGAGTTGAAAGCCGTTTTCAAGGGCGAAAGGCAAAGATGGAGCGACGGTACAAAAGTGGTAATTGCCATGATAAAAACAACGTCTCCGCTGGGAAATCTGATTAGCGAGAAAATTTATTCCATGAATGGGGATGAAGTGCGCGGATTTTGGGCAGGGATTTCATTTGCAGGAAAATTTGATCCCCCCAATGTATTTAATACGGAAGCCGAAGTTGAAACCTTTGTTTCTCAAAATCCAGGCGCCATTGCAATACTCGACCGGATCACTGCCACGCCGGATAT
>DASXKM010000130.1:0-3446 GCA_036496825.1 Puia sp.
GGACCTTTCGAACAATGGCCAAATGGAATGGGGTTCGAATATTTTTACGGCTTTGTCGGAGGAGATGCCAGCCAGTGGCAACCCAATTTGTTCCGCAATACGACAGCCATTTTCCCTTTTGAAGGGAATCCAAAATGGAACCTGGAAACGGCTATGGCTGATGAAGCAATACAATACATAAAACAACTCAATGAAATTGCGCCCGCAAAACCCTGGTTTGTATATTATGTTCCGGGAGCAACGCATGCACCTCATCATCCAACGCCTGAGTGGATTGAGAAAATAAGCAGTATGCATCTTTTTGACAGTGGCTGGAATAAATTGCGTGAAACCATTTTTGCCAATCAGAAACGATTGGGCATCATGCCGGAGTACGCCAAACTAACACCCTGGCCGGCCACTTTGCCGAATTGGGATACGCTTAGCTGGGTAGAGAAAAAACTTTTTATAAAACAGGCAGATGTTTACGCGGCATACCTCGCCTATGCTGATAATGAAATTGGCAGGGTAATTCAGGAGGTGGAAGATCTTGGTGAACTCGATAATACTTTGATCATCTATATCGGTGGTGATAATGGTGCCAGCGCTGAAGGTATGCTCAACGGCACACCCAATGAATTTACAACATTCAACGGTGTACCTGTCCCCGCCAAGGCTCAGATGCTCTGGTACCCATTCTGGGGCTCTGAAAAAACCTTCCCGCACTTTGCTGCGGGATGGGCCTGGGCGATGGACGCTCCTTTCAAATGGGTGAAGCAGGTACCATCACATTTTGGTGGTACATCACAGGGGATGGTAGTTTCATGGCCGGGACATATTAAAGACACCGGAGGCATTCGTTCACAATTTCATCATTTTATAGATGTGGTGCCGACCATTCTCGACGCAGCCGGAATACCGGCACCGGATGAAATAAATGGAATAAAACAGGATTCCATTGAAGGAATCAGTATGGTATATTCCTGGGATAAATCAAATGCAAAAGTTCCTACAAAACATACAACCCAATATTTCGAAATGCTCGGTAATCGCGCCATTTATAAAGACGGATGGATAGCCGCCACAACGCCGGCAACCTTACCCTGGGAACTGAGCACCAAGACGCCACCGGATGTGATCACCGGCTATAATTGGGAACTCTATCATGTGGATGATGATCCTACGGAGTTTGATGATCTCGCCTCAAAGATGCCGGACAAACTCAAACAGTTGCAGGACGTTTTTTATGAAGAAGCGGCAAAATATCATGTGCTGCCACTGGACAATTCAACCCTTTCAAGATGGAATTCACCGAGACCGAACCTCATGAGCGGCAAAACGGATTTTACTTACACAGGTACAATCAGCGGTATTCCGAATAGTGCAGCCCCGGACATATTGAATAAGTCATATACCATTACCGCAAATATTGACATTCCCAATGGAGGCGCAGAGGGAATGATCGTAACGGATGGAGGTCGCTTCGGAGGTTATGCCCTGTTTCTCAGTCCCCGCTTTGACTGGTGGGGCAGATCAGATTTTTTCAGGGATGTGGCAATCATTGCATTGATTTTGGGATTATTTCTTGTAGGGCGCGGAAGGGGAAAAAGCTGGTCCCGGTTTAAAATGTTTTTTAGTTACACGATTTTAATTTTTGCTTCTGTGCTAATGATCGCTATAATCATTGCCGCCATGTTCAATGTCAGACAGGGCCGTCCGGTATTTATTTATAACCTGCTGGATCTTAAACGCACAACATGGACTGCGCCGGCACTGAGCCATGGCAGGCATACAATCGTTTTCGATTTTATTTCTGATGGCCCGGCGTTAGGCGCTGGAGGAACCGGTGTTCTCATCGTTGATGGAAAAGAATCGGAGAGAAAACATATGGAACACTGCACACCCATTACTTTCCCCGAAGATGAAACATTTGATGTTGGAATAGATACCCGCACCGGCGTTTCCCTGTTGAGATTTCGCTATCAATCTCCTTTCAGATTCACCGGAACCATCGATAAACTTGTATTTCACCTTAAACCGCATCCCGTAAATCCAACCGATAAACCGGTAACTGAAGAAGATGGCAAACGGATGAAAACAATTGCTGATACGGTTAACAGAGACGAAGATTAGATCCTGCAGAAATTATTTCCGCCGGATTAAAATAGATTCAAAATTGCATTTTTTAAATCTGGAAAACCATGACAGTTAAAAATTTTCTGTTACTGACCGCCATCGTCGAGGGAATCACAGGACTGGTCCTTCTGGTAACGCCTCAATTTATTGTGCCTTTGTTACTTTCGACTCCATTGGAAGAAACCGGCGGAATCATATCAGCACGCATCGCCGGAATTGCTATTATTTCTTTGGTAATTAACTGCTGGTATTCAAAGACCGGTAAAAGTACCAACGCTGTTTTGTATTCATTGTTATTTTATAACCTGGCGGTAACCACCATTTTCCTGTTTGCAAAAATAGAATACAATTTAAATACCGCACTTCTGTGGATAGTAGCTTCTGCACATGTTGTTCTTGCTATTTGGGGACTACGATTGTTGAAAATGAAGTCTGAAGATTGATAAAATGGGGAAGAATGGAATAATCCATATCTTATATCATAGATCTTTCCTGTTAAATCTTCTGACCGAAACCCATGCCGGGACAATCATCCAGCAAAACATGATACCCAGGGCAATCATAAAACCCATCCTTGTTCCAAAATAATCTTTGAATATCGCACCGGTATAACCCATCAAAGCGGAGACATCCATTTTCAATAATATCAGTATTCTTCCCAGATCGATCGGATTCAGGAAGCTGAGACCGACCATGGCTTTTTCCAGCGGGTAATCCTGAAATTGAAAAAGGAAAAACAAAACGAAACCATCGAATAATAAGGAAAAATACAGCCACAATAATATGGCCATGCCGATTCCTTTTGCTTTATCCCGTGTTACAACGGAAGCAAGCATGGCAATGGCCACAAATATGATGGTTAACAACAGGCCGATCCCCAGCATAATGAATCCGGTTTCCGTGGGTGAATAGATCATGATGGGAATGCCTGCTCCGATAAAGAAAGAGAGCATCAGTGAGCCGGACAAACCCGCAAAAAGACTGAGCCATATTTTTTTTCTCTGAAGCGGCTGACTGACCAGTAATTCTAAAAACTCCGAACTGTTGTAGACATAAATGGTGGAAAATATGATTGAAACAAGTGGCACAATAATCAATACGATATTCAGAAGACTCAGTAGCCCTTTGGTCATATTGTCTTCCAGATTGAAAACACTCAGGGAAATAGCTAATAGAAAAAGGGTGTAAGCCAGCACCACTTTATTGCGCAGAATATCCACTATTACGTATTTGATAATCTTTTTCATAAAACTAGTTTTGCAGCATCACCGAAGCGATCGCCCTGGATAATTTCTCTTCACCCGTATCCTTTCGTAAGTTTTCAATGCTTT
>DASXKM010000131.1:0-2494 GCA_036496825.1 Puia sp.
ACATATAATATCCCGTAATACCCCAATTATAACTGGTTGTTTTTTTACTCAAACCGAGTTCAAAATCATTTACCGTTTCTGGTTTTGGCTGTTCCGTATTGCCTGTTTCAAAATCATCGCGGTTTGGTTCGTGGGTTGCGCGTGAGAATGATAAATAGGCCTGGAAAGGTCCGTTGGTCCATGAAAGGCCGGCTTTGGGATTAAAAAAATTGTACTTGTTGAAAATAACTATGGAAGGATTATTATCGAATCCGTTGATCCAGTAATTCACCTGTCTCCACTGAATGTCAATAAAACCTGTAAATTGATCACCCAGTTGCTGCTGCCATTTCGTGTACACATTAAAATCGGTTTTTTTTGCGGGCACATTATAATATTCGTAGTTCGGTTGTACCCCGCCTGCAGAAGTCCAGATTATATTACCATAATGTCCACCATCATATTCCGTCCAGCCACCACCCAATGAGAGCGATGTTTGGTTTTTATTGTACTGAAGAGAATAAATTCCACCGTAAAAATAATTGCTTAGCCAACGCTGTCTGATCAGGTTGGTACTATTAATTGTGGTGTCGCCAATCGGAGGATTGGGAATTCCATAATCGCTATAGAAAGCATCGTTTACGTATTCCTCATAATACCCCTTTCCCCTCGTAAGAAAGGCTGCAATATTTGCGCTCAGGACAGAAGATATTTCATGATTAAAAAATAATTGATAATGATTCTGCTGGTAGTTATCCGTCTGGTTTGGATACGTGAAGTAATTGTAAGTTCGTTTTTTTGAATCAAAGAGATTAATCGAATCTGTGGGTGTGTTATATAAAGCGCCGGCATAACCTGAATTGTTGAAATATTCCTGTTGAAGTTGCGCGCTGTCATCGTAAAGCTTTGATTCAGGAACTCCGTTCCACGCCTGATAAGTTTTTTCGGAGCCGGTGATAATATTGAAACGAATCGATGTTTTATTTGAGATATAGGCAGCTGAGAAATAGGCCGATTTAAGATCACTGGTGGCGCGGTCGATATATCCGTTACTGCTGATGCGCGAGAGTCGCATATCAACGGTGAAATGACCGTTGATAAGGCCGGTTCCTGCTTTTAGCGTATTCTTCCATGAATTGAAAGAACCATAGCTATTGTTGAATTCGGCATAAGGATCGGGTAAAAATGCATTGCTCGAAAAATTCATCGTGGCACCGAATGCACCTGCACCGTTGGAGGAAGTGCCCACTCCACGCTGAATCTGGACACTATTGGTAGAAGATGCGAAATCGGGCAGATCCACGAAATAAATGGCCTGTGATTCTGCGTCATTATAAGGAAGCCCATTCAGGGTCATATTGATTCGCGACGCATCCGTGCCGCGAATTGAAATATTGGTATATCCGATTCCGTTTCCTGCATCAGAGCCTACGACCACTGAAGGTGTCTGATCAAGTATATATGGCAGGTCCTGTCCATTATTTGTTTTTGCAATCTGAGCCGCATTGATATTCAGTTTCGTAAAAGGAGATTTATCACCCGCGCGAATGGCTGTAATCTCTACCGGTTTCAGGAAAAGCCCCGTCTTTTTAGGCGAAGAGCTATCGCGGTCAGGATTTTGCAGAATACTGTCGGACGCAGCGTCGGACTGACCAGAAGAATCCAAAACGAATAAAATCAGGCTGAGCGAAAACCAAAATACTTTCATATTCCAACTTTAAGTGAATGCCTACCCTGCGGAAAGTTGGAAAATGCGTACACGGAGGAAGAAAAAAGAAGCCACCTTCCCTGCGCAGGCATTATCCTGTTCAGGTTCTACGGGTATTATCTCAGCCAAATGACCCCCGCTGCAAGCGGGGGATGCTTCAGCACCCCGGGAACTTTAGAAAACCGGTTTTCCGCCGGTAATACAAAGATATGTAACTGGAAACTTTTATTTAACGTCTTATTTTTAAATTCAGGAATGCAACATATTCGGCATTCCGGTGTCTTTTATCTGCATTTTCATCTTCAAAATAATCAATTATGAAAAAAATTGTATTTGCAGTTCTGTCCCTGACAATGGTTTTCTCCGGTTATGCGCAATCCGGAGATAAAAATTTACAAAAGAGGCAGGTATCCGGATTTCACGGAGTTGATGTTTCCGGTGGTATTGATCTTTATTTGAGTGACGGACCTGAATCTGTTGCCATTTCTGCGTCGAATGCGGATGTGAGAGACCATATCGTTACAGAGGTGGTGGGAGGAATCCTTCAAATACATATGGAAAGAAACTGGTCTCATGACATGGATAATTCAAAAATGAAAGCATATGTATCCCTGAGCAATCTGAAAAATCTTGAGGGCAGTGGAGGAGGGGATATCATTTTTGAAAATGTAATTAAAACTGAAGATCTGGACGTGAACTTATCGGGTGGAGGTTCACTGAAGGGAAAACTTAATGCAAATCATCTTGTTATAGATCAGTCGGGCGGATCAGATGTGAAACTTTCCGGAAACGTACAGAATCTAACCC
>DASXKM010000132.1:0-3846 GCA_036496825.1 Puia sp.
TGATCCTGCTTATAAACGGATTTACAGCTTCTGCTTCGGAAATGTTGGCAGGTACCCTTCAGGATTATCATCGGGCCCTGATTGTCGGATCGCCGAGTTTTGGGAAAGCAACGGCACAAGTCGTGTTACCCCTGGATACACTTTTTGATGAAAAACATATGGACAGGATGAAAACGGCGGACAATTTTATAAAAATTACTGTCGACCGTCTTTTCCGGGTGAATGGTACAAGTGCTCAGCAGATCGGCGTTATTCCCGATGTTTTTCTGCCTGATTATACAGAAACCAGGACTGAAAGAGAAAAATCCCTTCCATGTTCCCTTCCAAATACTGCCATTGAAAGCAATAAATATTATCATCCCTACCCACCCATTTCCCTCGATCCCTTAAAATCTTTTTCGAAGGCCTTTACAGATACCAGCCGGTTATTTATTTCGTTTAATAGTTACCTGGATCTTCTGCTCAAAGCGCAGGTTGGCCGGGATCAGGTACTTACTATTAATAAAATGACGGAGGATAGAAAACTGCTCAATAAAAACCTGATGGGAGGAGAGCGGTCGATCAGTCAATTAAAACCGCCCTATGAAATAGAGTGGAACCAATATGAAAAAATCAGGATGCAGGCAGATGAAGATCTTCGGAAATCGAATTTCGCACTAACGCAGGTTCTTACCAGGGATACCGGTATCCTCCTGGCGTACGAGATTGCTTATCGAATGAAGTAGTCCAATGACCCATGAATTCTTAAACCAATAACCAAACCAATACTATGCGTCGCCTTTTTTACCATCTGTTATTTACTTTTTTATTTTCTTCAGCACTTCACGCCCAGATGATCGAAAATGCCGGTGACTATATGTCGGCAATGTCTAACGCCCAAACAGAAATGGATCAGAAATATATGGCTTATGTAAGCGCATCAGCCCATAGCCGGCGCGCTAAGAAAATCGAAAAGCTTCGTGCAGCAGCTCTCGAGAGTATTAATAATTCGAAGTATAAAACAATTGATCTTCCGAAGTACAAAGGAGACAACTCACTTCGGCAGGCAAGTGTTGATTATATTCAGTTTTGTTACCGCATATTCAGTGAGGACTATTCAAAAATCGTAAATATGGAGGAGATCGCGGAGCAGTCTGTGGACCAGATGCAGGCCTTTCTACTGCTGGAAGAAAAAGCAAGCCAGAAACTCCAGGAAGCTTCGGAAAATCTCGCGAAGGCAGAGCGGGAATTTGCCGCCAAGTATGGCGTGAATCTGGTAGATTCTAAAACAGAATTGACCGATAAAATGGGTATGGCCGGGAAAGTGAATAACTATTGCGACAGACTTTATATTATTTTCTTCAAATGCAACTGGGAAGACGGCCAGTTATTCAATGCACTGAATGCCCAGAAATTGAATGATGCCGAACAGGCAAGAAATTCAATGATTGCATTTGCGAAGGAGGGCCTGGATGCATTAAAAATAGACAGTTTACGGACCTTCCAGGGAAATCCTTCTTTAGCGGTCG
Organism: Puia sp.; assembly: GCA_036496825.1. GTDB lineage: Bacteria > Bacteroidota > Bacteroidia > Chitinophagales > Chitinophagaceae > Puia. The sequence goes on from DASXKM010000132.1 coordinate 1,509, forward strand.
CCTGCCGGGAAGCGCTTCAGTTTTATAATTCAATGGCTCAAAATGATATTCCCAATCTGACCGATTTTTATCTGAAGGAAGAAAACTTTGCCAAAATCAAAAAGAGTATGGAAGCCAAGGGAAGCAACAAGACGAAGGAAGATGTTGACCAGTATAACAAAGCAGTGAAAGATATCAATACAAGTGTGAGCAGTTTTAACCAACTCAATCAGGATCTGAATAAGCGACGTCAGGATGCCGTGGAAAATTGGGAAAGGGCAGAGAAGGGATTTCGGGATGACCTGATTCCTTACTACAAGTAGTGTGGAAGTCTGGAAGACTTTTAGTGATGATTGTCTACGGGAGCAGCGCCGCTTACACGAAAGTTCGGATCTGCATAGAGTGGATTTCTGATAAAGCTGCTGTCTGTAAGCGTTTCCAGGAAATAAATCAGATAAAAACGATCATCGGAAGAAATAGAAATGCCTTTTCTCAGTCCGCTATCCAGGGTCGGACTCTGGATCACCCCTGAATTATAATGAGCTAACACATCGCTGATTGTAACAAACCGTCCATCGTGACCATAGGGGAAAGTGAGGAATACATTTCTCAGGCTGGGGACCTGAAACTTAATCGAATCTTCTTTTCTACCGGTGATGCGCATACGCCCGTAGTCTTTTAGAGTACTGTCAACGTCCATACCGGTATTGCGAAAACTAAAATCTGTAAACAAGGGTTCCTGGTGACAGCGATTACATTTCTGCTGAAAAATTTCATAGCCCTTCAGCTCATATTGATTAAACCGGACTTCACCACGTTTCATTTTGTCATATCTGGAATCGGTCGAGACGAGCGAAGCCGTAAACTGTGCGAGCGCTTTTAAAATTCTTTCCGAATTAATGCCTGGCGATCCGAATACCCGGTTGAATTGACCCGGATAAGTTTTATCCCTTTTCAGTTTGCCGATTATATGGTTCAGGTCCTCTGCCATTTCGTGCGGATCGAGCAGAGGTGCGAGCGGCTGCACTTCGATATGATTGACACCGCCATCCCAGTTTAGCTCTTTTTTCCAGGCCAGATTAAAAAGTCCGGGCGCATTCCGGAAACTGAAATGATCATTGAATCCGTGGCTCAGCCTGTGCTCATAAGTGGCAAAGGCTGCGAATTGCTGATGGCAGGAAGAACAGGCGAAATTTCCGTCTTTCGAGAGCATACCATCATAAAATAATTTTCTTCCCAATTCAAAACCTTCTTTTGTACGGGGATTATTTTGAAATCTGTAAATCGGCGATGGAAATCCTTTTGGGACTATGAACGGAAAGGGGGTGTTTATCCAGAGTAAATAAAAAAAGCCAAAAGACATTATGACTGCAAATGTCTTCATGGTTTTGGGGAAATCGTAAGGCCGGTAAAGGTTCCAATGAAATTTTCAGAAATCTTACGTGCCAGTTCACCGGGTTTCATGCAGTTTGGCATTTCACTGATATGAATAGGCGTTGGTCCGTCAAATAAATAATCCAGATCCATCCCTACTTCGATCATGATCTTATTTTGTTTTGAAATCAGGAATGACTGGTCATTGGTGCTATACAATTTAATTTTCCAGACTGTATTATATTCCGACCGGTAGCCACCGATATGATACTCAAAAATATGGGCTGGCTGTGTTGAGACAGGTGAACTTCCTTCTATTTTAATATTGATATACCCGCTGTTCCAGGTCCAGAACATACCTTTTGCCGGATCCAGTGCACCTGATTGGGCACCCCTGTTTTGATCAGCTGAGTCAATACCCATCTGAAATTGTATCCCATTGTACAATATGCCCGCTGTTACGGGGAGTTCTATTCGTGTAGTGGCAGAATCAGAAAAATCGATCAGATGATATTGTGATCTTGTCCTGGATTTAAAATTTGCATTTGTATATACGGGTTCAATTTTACCCGCATAGAAACGGAAACGGCTGATGACGAAAGTTTCACCGAACGGATTTTGATACTTTTGATTCAGCATCAACGGTGCTCCATGCACATATGCGCGGAATTGAATCGTCAGGGTTGAATCGGTTTCTTTTTTTTGGAAAGAACCGAAAACAAACAGGACAAGGAGAGAATAGGAAAAACGCTTTATCTCTTGCAACATCTGAAAAGGTATTTTCCAAAGTATAAAAAACGATCCTTTAATCAAAGCGGGTGAATTTTTTTCTAGCATCCTTTAACTGTGCACGTTTCTGTTTGGACTCTTTTTTCTTAAGTTTCGAAGTAAAACTTGGTTTGGTTGCTTTTCGGGGTTTGGGCTTGATCAGTGCGCGCTCCAGAATCAACTGCATTTTTTCGATGACCTCCTGTTTATTCTCCAG
>DASXKM010000133.1:0-1907 GCA_036496825.1 Puia sp.
AACCAGGATTAAACACAGTGTAAATATTTTTCTCATAGTCAGTTCGTTTGTCAGGGCCGGACCTATTTTTTATTTGCTTTCTTCTTCATATCTACCAGGTCCACTTTTAATGAAAAGACATGGGTATATAAAGGGTTTGACTGATTAGCCAGATTCGTGAAGGCATAATCAATCTGAACATCACCAATTTTGAATCCGGCACCTATGGATGGTTGATAGATCCAGATTTTTTTCTGATTTGTAGTGTCCCTGTCATCGAGGGTCTGTTGAAAATTATTGATACCACCGCGCACAAAAAAAACATTGTTATACGAAAATTCCAATCCTGCTTTCGGATCGATACTAATCGGATTTGAACTGATTACCGTATTTCTTTTCCCATCAAACGTGATATCAAAATCCACTTCTGCCAAAAGACTCATTTTTTTGTTGATAGGAAAATTATAACTGAAACCGGGAATTAGTTGCGGTGCCGTCAGCTCTATGGAATTGGAAGGAATATCGTTGGAAGTGGCATAAAAAACTTCCCTCCATTCCTGATTAATATTATACGACCAGGCATTGAAAGTGGTTGTTACATCCTTGGCCACAATTCCAAGTTTCCAGCGGTTACCAATCACCTGGATAGCGGCATCAAAACCGAAGCCCCATGATGTTGTGAAATCGCCTGCCAGGCGATGGATGATTTTCGCATTAACACCAAAATTCATCTTGGTATTTTTAATCCAGTCCACCTGTTGTGCTAAGGAAATCAGAAATGCGTAATCCGCGGACGAAAAGGTAGTGATATTACTGAAATCAATAGACCCGTCCGGCTGAACAAGAAATACCGTATTTGGAATATCATCAACTGCAAAACGAAGCAGAGTAAGACCCAGTGTGCGTTTATTGTCTTTGAGGGGAAGCGTCAGGCTGGCGTAATCGTATTTCCCAATACCGGCAAAATATTCCGCATGCATCAGATTCAGCTGCGGACTGGTTGTAACATTTGCAAGAGCAGCCGGATTCCAGTAACCCGCCGTTCCATCTGTAACTGATGCGACCTGCGCATTGCCCATCGACATTCCGCGTGCACCAGCACCAATATTCAAAAATTCATTGGAATATTTGGCAAATTGACCCATTGATCTGTTGCATAATAGAATCAGCAACAGCAGGAATAGGGGGCATTTGGTTCTGAATCTCCGGGTCACTGAAGTCAATACCATAAACTAATTCTAACGTCTTTTTATTCAGAATATTGCGACGTTTTCAGGATGCGAATATCCCTTACTTTTGCCAAAATTCCACGGAACAAATTATGTCGCTTATACCAGAGCTGAAATGGCGGGGCATGATCCAGGATATTATGCCGGGTACCGAGGAGCAGCTTTCCAGGGAAATGACAGCTGGGTATATCGGTTTTGACCCCACGGCCGATAGCCTGCATATAGGGAGCCTGGTGCCCATTCTCCTGTTGGTTCACCTGCAAAAGGCAGGGCATAAGCCAGTTGCGCTGATAGGCGGAGCGACGGGTATGGTGGGTGACCCCAGCGGAAAAAGTGAAGAAAGAAATCTTCTTGATGAATCCACATTGAACCATAATCTTCAGGCTATCAGAAAGCAATTGGAAAAATATCTTGATTTTGATCAAGGAAAAAAAAACGCTGCAGAACTGGTAAACAATTTTGACTGGTTCCGGACCATGCATTTTCTCGATTTTATCCGGGACGTGGGCAAGCATATTACTGTGAATTACATGATGGCCAAGGATAGTGTAAAGAAAAGGCTGGACGGTACAACCGGTATGAGTTTCACCGAATTTTCTTACCAGCTGGTGCAGGGATATGATTTTTACTGGCTGTATACGAACCGGAATTGCAAGATGCAAATGGGCGGGAGTGATCAGTGGGGAAATATTACTACCG
>DASXKM010000134.1:0-4589 GCA_036496825.1 Puia sp.
ACGAGTCTTCTACCTGGTCATTTAACTATGATGTGATGACAGATATGCATGCCATGCGGGATTTTGCCGTCAGTAAAAACCTGGGTGCTTATGCAGGCGTAGCTGATGTACTGACTGCCTATAATTTACATCTGACCATCAATTTATGGGGCGACGTTCCTTATACGCAGGCTTTTCAGGGAGTTACAAATTTCACACCCATTCTCGATGATCAAAAGGTTCTGTATGATACCTGCCTGGCTTTACTTGACAGAGGCATCACGGAACTGAGTGATCCGGCTGTGGACGGCCAGTTGAGTTCTGCTTCTGATTTTATACATGGGGGAGACAATGCTGCATGGATCAAAACGGCCTACCTTTTAAAAGCAAGATTATTGAATGAGATCACAAAAACATCCTCTTACGATCCGGCGGCGGTATTGGCCGCTCTGGGAAATTCATACGAGTCTAATGACGACGATGCACAGGTTACTTTATTCGATGGATCAGGTCCGTGGACACAGGTGGCCATCAACAATGCCCTGTTGTTACTCGATGGATGGTTATCCAGTTATTTTGTTGGTGTCACCAGCGATTCATTGTTCGGATATTATGATCCAAGGCTTCCGGCGATCACGAATAAAGCGTCGGATGGAGTTTACCGCGGCACTCAAAATGGTGCTGGTCATACGGGTTCCACAACCGACCAGGGAGTAAGTGTTCTGCCCGAAGACAAATGGTATTCCCAGCCAGGTGCACCATTACTGATCGCTACCTATGCAGAAGCAAAATTCATAGAGGCAGAAGCACAGTTCAGGTCAGGAAATAAACCCGAAGCCTATGATGCTTATCTGGAAGGCATAACAGCGAATATGAAAAAATTAAATCTTGCGGATACTTCTATCAGTAATTATCTTGCACTGCCTGCAGTTGCCGTTGGTTCAGGCAACCTGACTTTGGCTCTTATCATGAAGGAAAAATATATCGCCTGCTTCTTAATGCCGGTAACATGGGATGATATGCGCCGCTTTGACTACGCATATAAACAATTTCAATTGCCTGCCAATGCGAACCTGAGCGAATTTATCCGGCGGATCGATTATCCCGTGATTGAACTATCTACCAACGGAAAAAATGTTCCCAATGTAAAACTGACCGATCATCTCTGGTGGGATCAATAACATGAGTAAACAGATAACCATTATTGGCGGAGGTGTTATTGGATTGTGTACTGCCTTTTATCTGCAAAAAGAAGGATTTGAAATCAGTATCATCGAAAAGGGTGACATTACGGATGGTGCATCTTTCGGTAACGCAGGATTTATTTCCCCCAGCCATTTTATTCCACTGGCCTCTCCGGCTATTATCGGAAAAGCTTTCAAATGGATGCTCAATGCCTCCAGTCCGTTTTATATAAAACCAAGACTAAACAAAGACCTCATCCGCTGGGGAATGGCTTTCTGGAACAGCGCCAACAAAACAACCATGCAGCGCAATATTCCTCACCTGCATAATATATTACAACTGAGCCGCACATTGATGGATGAATTGAAAAATGAATTAGGCAATGGTTTTCGGATGGAAGAAAAAGGTTGTTTAATGCTGTATAAAAAACCTTCCACAGCTGCGCACGAATACGAATTGTCAAAAGAAGCATCATCACTTGGGCTTGAAACAAAAATATATTCATCCGGGGAAATTCAGGCGATGGAACCGGATATTCAGATGGATGTGCTGGGGGCCGTTTTGTATTCACTTGACTGTCACTTGCACCCGGGTGACTTTATGCAGGGTTTAAAAAAATACCTGGTAGCGCATGGAGTGAAATTCCAATTGAATACGACGGCTACCGGCTTCGAAAAAACAGGAAAAAAAATTGTAGCTGTCCATACTGATAAGGGGCCATTTCCCTGCGATGAAATTATTATTGCGGCAGGCGCCTGGTTGCCCTTTCTTACCAGGCTTCTGGATATAGATGTTTTATTGGAAGCGGGGAAGGGATATAGCATGACTTATTTTGCGATGCAAAAGAATTTGCATTTCCCTTCTATATTAGTCGAGCGCAGGGTTGCCATGACTCCTATGGGAAATGAATTGAGGATGGGTGGTACGATGGAAATCAGTGGGATAAACCGTAAGATTCTGGATAAAAGAGTAGCAGCGATTTATAATGCTGCCAGAGAATATTATCCCGGACTGGATCTACTCATTCCCGAAAGGGATCGGGTATGGCAGGGGTTGCGACCGCTAAGCCCTGATGGTCTTCCTTATATTGGCCGGCACAGTAAATATGAAAATCTGATTTTGTCGGGAGGTCACGCGATGATGGGTGTTTCGCTGGCAGCAGCAACCGGACTTTTGACAGAACAAATTATTTCAGGGAAAAAAACATCCATAGAGATGGTTGCATTTGATCCTGAACGATTCCGGTAAATTTTACGTATGCGCCATTTCAGATTCATTTTATTAACACTCATTTTGCTCTGCGCAGGTGTATTTTGTATTGCTCAACCGAAAACGGACAGCGTTCTGCAAAAAATATTGTCTGCTGGTAACAGCAGACTCTTACAGAATGTGTTGCGTTATAAAGATTCCTTCCGCGTACAGATTATCTATACCCGGATAAACCGCGATAAGTATAATTCGCCTTCGTTTCAAAATTTTTATTTCAACACAGATACCAATCTTTATTTTAACCCGGCCTCAACGGTCAAGTTGCCGCTTGCCCTGTTATCGCTTGAAAAACTCAATAGTCTGAATAAAAAAGGTCTCAGTAAATACAGCTCTTTACAGATTGATAGTAATTATTCCTGGCAGACAGCGGCATATAAAGACAGTACATCTGAAACAGGATTGCCTTCTATTGCACAATATATCAGGAAGGCTTTTTTGGTGAGCGACAATGATGCGTATAACCGTATGTATCAATTTATCGGACAACAGGCTATCAACGACAGTTTACATCATAAGGGTTATGGGAGTGCGAGAATTACCAGACAGTTTCTTGGCTTGACAGCTGAAGAAAATCGGTATACAAATTCTTTTCGTTTTGTAGATAGTAACGAACGTCTGATTTATAGCCAGCCCCCGGCATATAATCCGGATAGCTTTTATTTCGGTAAGACCATAAAAATGGGCAGAGCGCATTTTGATTCTAAAGACAGCCTGATAAACGAACCCATTGATTTCACCAGGGCAAATAATTTGCCACTGGAATATTTGCAACAATTATTACAGTCCGTAATGTTTCCGGAGTCGGTTCCCCGGAAGCAAAGATTTAAATTGAGTGAAGATGACCATCGCTTTTTGTACCGGTATCTTTCCCAGTATCCGTCAGAAACAAATTATCCAAAATATGATAGTGCCGAATATTACGATAGCTACGTAAAATTTTATTTTAGACAGGGAAGTCATCAAATGCCGTCATATATCCGCGTCTTCAATAAAGTGGGATGGGCCTATGGATTTTTGATTGATGTATCGTACGTAGTGGATTTTAAAAATGATATTGAATATATGCTTGCAACTACATTATATGTAAACAGTGATGATATTCTAAACGATGATAAGTATGATTATGAAGAAACAGGATGGCCCTTTATGTATGAACTGGGGCAAACGATTTATCAATATGAGTTAAAGAGAACGAGAAAATATAAACCGGATCTGAAAAAATTTAAAGTCCGCTACGAACAGAGAAATGCCAATGATACCAGGCCGGTAATAAAGAATGTAGACAATTAAATACATCTCAGAATTGAGTGTCACTGAACGATAAAAAAGATGTGGCCAGACTGGAAGAGATGACGGTCACCACAGATCTAAAACGAAAAAAGATTCCACCAAAACTACCATTACAACCTACACCTATGATGGTTGGGATAGCCATGGGAACTGGACACAACAAACAAGTATTAATGAAAAGGGCAAACCAACCAAAATTGTAAAGAGAATTATTGTTTATAAAGACTGACAAGACCGATGGATATCGCTTTGTACGATGACGTTTTTCGCGTCGAAGAAAATATTAGGCAGATTTAGCGACACTGTTTCATGCGCCACTATTTAATAATAGCTTAATAGGTATATTTTTTTATCAACTGGCAGTACGGATTGATGTACAGCGCGTCAAGGGGAATTATAGATAGGTTGTTTGTGTAGGAAATTGGCAGACGGGTATAGGCCGAGAGAAAGCTGGCTTCAACCATCGATAGTCGAATGGGCCTGATCTCAATTCTTTTGTCACTGGCCCCGGTCACCGCTTTGCAAACCATTTCAGAACAATACATTTGGTCATCTGACTGCAGACTAAAAACACTGTCAAAACGCAGTCCTTTTGCATACCATTCGTGGATAATATTTTTCAATTTGCAGGTTTCCTTGGTAGATAAATTATATCGATATATACCAAAGGAGACATTTCTCCGGGGGTTACAAAATTGTTTTAACGAATCCCTTCTCAATTTCTGATCCGGATTCTCGTCACCATTTATAATATGATATACAAACGGATATCCATGCTCGTATAATACGATGCCGGAATGCGAAAAACTTTTATCCTGATGATTGAAATATCTTATAAACTGACTGGAAGGATCCCGGTTCAATCT
>DASXKM010000135.1:0-2584 GCA_036496825.1 Puia sp.
AAATGTTGTCCGATTGCTCCTGAAACGATTCATGGTAAAGATAATCCGGCAGGTCGTGAGAAAAACAGAAGGGTCGAGTATAAAATACTAAACCACCCATGATAAATCTGCCGGATGAGCTGTGTTGACAGACCGGGAAAATATATGTTGTCAGAAGTTTTCTCCTCCGCCTGAACGGCCATTTGCAGCACCGGAAAGCGGTTATGTATCAGTGTTAGCAGGGTTGACTATACATTCCGGTTTGGATGAGATTGCTTATTGCACAATTGCCCGAACTTAGCAGGAATATTTTAAGTCAGTCATTAAGCTTTGTACTGTACCCGTTCAGTTTACTGTGCATGTGTTTCAGTGTTCAGCACATTGATACCGGTAGACTTGATCAGAAGTGACAGAGACACAAATGAAATGACATGAAGAATGGCAGACAGAACATAAGCCTCATTCAGAAATAGAACTGCGCTGCTAACAGCAGCCGTTACGATAAAGAGCAGTGTGGCAAGGGTCAGAATCGCTTTCATAATGCACGGTTTAAGTATTTAAAGAAATAAATTACGGATTGATCAGGGCTGATCAGGGATTTGGTCCACGTAATTCAGAGGAATGGAGCGAAAACTACTTATGAAAGAAAAACGCTAAGAGGTAATTGGAGGAAACTCAGTGGGAGATTGGATACGATGTAACAGAACCAATTCATCAACGATATAACAAAGATTGAAAGCAGTTTTCATAAATGCAAGTTCCTGTTGAATTATTTTTTCAGGTTCCCATGATGGGAAAAAAGCATTGATTTTTTTACAATATGCTGCCTGATAGGAATTTAATAAATCTTCTAACCGTTTCGCCTAAGCGAAATTGCTATAAATTGTGGCAAAATTTATTCCCCGGACCATTTGAATAGTTTTTTCTTTTTATGATTGATATTTTTTGCTGCATTATAATTTGTCTGGCAGTAATACAGGGATGGAAAAAGGGATTGATTCTCGCACTTTTCTCCATGGTTTGTGGTCTGGTTGGTCTGGCGGCAGCGGTGAAATTATCAGCGGTTCTGGCAACGCATATGAAATCAGATCTGCATATGTCAAGTCGATGGTTGCCGGTGCTGGCCTTCGTACTGATTTTTGTATTGGCACTCCTGATTATACGCTGGACCGGAAAGCTGCTGGAGAAGCTGGTACAAATGGTTTTGATGGGTTGGTTGAACAAATTAGGAGGTATATTGTTATTTTTGGTTTTATATCTTTCGATATATAGCATCCTCCTGTTTTATGGGACCAAAACCCGGATAATTTCAAACCAGGCGGTGGACGACTCGCATCTTTATTCCCTGATAGCACCCTTTGGTCCCGGAATAATTCGTTTTATTACCGGATTTATTCCATTAGGACATGATATGTTCAATGCGCTGGAAGGGTTTTTTGATAAAATCGCGAAAGACATCCGATAAGTCAATTTGCAATCGACCCATCAGCAACAGGGCTGTAGAATGCGGAAGGGTCGTTAAATCAGTTGTCGTACATTTGTAATGAAAAGATTATTAAGGTTTTAAAAGCCATGATTTTTGCAGTAAATCGTTTATTTTAGCGATTATTTTGTTGGATATATTTTAAAGTGAGATGCAATACGAAATCAAACAGGTGGATAAATTCCGGTTTATTGAGGAAGGCGAGGGAGAACCCCTGGTATTGCTGCATGGCTTATTTGGGGCACTCAGCAACTTCGTCGACCTGATTGAGTATTTTAAGAAACACTACAAAGTAGTTGTTCCTATGCTGCCCCTTTTTGAACTCGATATCCTGCATACGTCCGTCGGCGGGCTGGAGAAATTCGTTTACCGGTTCATTGAAAACCGGAATTACCGTAACGTTCATTTATTGGGCAACTCACTGGGGGGGCACATTGCGCTGATCCATGTACTTAAACATCCTGAAAGGATTAAATCTATTATTCTGACAGGCAGTTCCGGTCTGTTTGAAAGCGCAATGGGGGATAGTTATCCTAAACGCGGTGACTATGAATATATCAAGAAGAAAACCGAGCTAACGTTTTATGATCCCGCAACGGCTACCAAAGAACTGGTGGATGAAGTTTTTGAAATCGTGAATAGCCGGATTAAGGCCATCAAAATCATCGCATTGGCCAAAAGTGCCATTAGAAATAATTTGGGTGAAGAGCTCAATCTAATCCAACAACCCACGTTATTGATATGGGGAGCCAATGACGGTATAACGCCTCCTTTTGTAGGAAGAGAGTTTCAACGCCTGATTCCCCATTGCGAATTGCATTTTATTGACAAGTGCGGACATGCACCTATGATGGAGGTTCCGGCCGAATTCAATGAGATATTACACCAGTTTCTGACCAAATTAAACGAACCTGCAGCAGTGGCATGAGACAGACAGGATCTTATCACTAAAACCCATGCTGTGTTAAATCTTGACATTTTATCAGCCGGTATTGCCCCGCTCCACCTGGGAGATAGTGTGTTATTCGCCAAAGATAACATGACCGATAACCATGTGGCACACCTGCCTGTTGTTTCAGGAAACAAATTATTGGGAACCATCAGTGAAGACAGCCTTCTGGA
>DASXKM010000136.1:0-8067 GCA_036496825.1 Puia sp.
ATGCTTTGATCACACGCAATCCACCCAGTGTCTCATCAAGAATCGACATGAGCAGCCCCAACTGCTCCTGGGCAATATTGGATTGCTTCTTTAAGGAACGGCTCACGCGACCGATTATAAAGCCAGTCAGCGGAAGCAGGACAAACAAAAAAATGGATAATGGCGGGCTTAGAAAAACCAGTGTAAACAGGATAACCAGGATGGTCAGCGGCTCACGAAAAACTCCCTCCAGCGTACTGATCACGCTCCATTCAATTTCATTGATGTCGTTGCTCATGCGACTGATGAGGTCACCCTTGCGCTGTTCGGTAAAAAATCCCAGCGGCAGATCCAGAATTTTCGCAAAGAGATCTGAACGAAGACGATTTAATACCCGGTTTCGCATAGGTCCCAGAATTCTCAGGGATAAATAGAGAAAAAGATTTTTAAAAAAAATGGAAAAGATGATAATGACGCATATGGCGCCCAGTGCATAAATAGGACCATGTTCACGAATCAGAATTCCCAAAATATATTTGATATAATCCAGTACGCTGGAAGCTGAAAATGTCACCTTTGGCATTTGTTCAACCATCTTTTCCTTTCCAAACAGGAGTTGTAGAAACGGGACCAGCATGGTCAGAGAAACAAGCGAAAATAAAACGGAAAGCAGGTTTAAAACGAAGTAGAGAGCCACATATCCTTTCTGATCACTCAGATATTTAAGAATCGTCGAAAATCTTTTCATTATAGCTGGATGGTGCGTAAACCCGTAAATTTACACTGAAATCGGCAATGATATGAAAGAAGGTAAACGCCAGAAACAGGTTAGTGCTTTATTACTGGAAGAGATTAACAGGATATTTCAGAAACTGGGACTGAATATGATTCAGGGCGGCATGGTTTCCATATCTTCTGTAAAGATCACACCAGATCTCTTTGAAGCGCGGGTTTACATAAGTTTCTACCAGATACCGAAACCGGAGGAGGCGCTTAAACTGATTGAGGACAGGGCCTGGGAAATCAAGCGCGACCTGGTAGCCTCTATCCGCAACCAGTTAAGAAGCATGCCCCAGTTAACTTATTATATCGATGATTCGCTTGAATATGTTGACAAAATGGAAACATTATTCAAGGAAATCAATGAAACGAAACCGGATACGGGAAACAAATCGTGACTTAATTTTTCTGAATTGAAGATCCTTTTCGCCTGGCGTTATTTTAAAGCAAAAAAATCTACCAACGCCATTAACATCATTTCATGGGTTAGCGTGAGCGCCATTATTCTGGGAACGGCTTCGCTGATTGTACTATTAAGCGTTTTTAACGGACTTGAGGACCTGGTACGTTCTCTCTATACTTCTTTTTATACAGATGTAAAAATAGCTCCTGCTTCGGGCAAATTCATGCATGTTCCCGGTACCAGTTTGCTCAAACTGAAGCAGACTGACGGCATTGTCGGTTACTCATTAACGGTAGAGGATCAGGCGCTTTTGCAATACAATAATAACATGCTTCCCGTTGTATTGAAGGGTGTTGACGAGAACTACAAAAACATCAACGGATTGTCAAAAAATATATTTAAAGGTAATTATCAGGTGGGTTCTGCGGATCACCCTTTGGCAGTACTCGGGGCGGGTATTGAGTATTCATTAGATATAGAATCAGATCGTTCCCTAGTTCCTATGACCGTAAATCTCTTTCGTAATGGTGTTGTTAATCCCTCTGATGCCGCATCTGCCATACGAACAGATGCTTTGACATCATCCGGAACTTTCAAGATTCAGGAAGATTTTGACAATCACTATGTAATCACCAATCTTGGTTTTATGCAACGGATGCTGGGCCTGGATTCGAACCAATATGGAGCGATCGAAATAGAATTAAAAGACGGAAGGCTAACCAGTAATTTGAAGAAGAATCTGCAATCAATATTTGGAACCGGATTCCTGATTCGTACAAGGGATGAACAAAATCAAACATTGTTTGGTACCATGAAAATGGAAAAATGGGTGATCTATATTATCCTGACACTCATCTTAATTGTGGCTGCATTTAATATTGTAGGCGCCCTGACGATGCTGGTACTTGAAAAAAAGAAAGATATACAGGTATTGAAAGCTATGGGGGCTGACAATCGGTTTATCCAGCAGATTTTTCTGAATGAAGGAATTCTATTGGGAGTCATCGGCGGAGGGCTTGGATTTCTTCTGGCTATTTTGCTATGCTGGATGCAGGTAAATTTTAAACTGGTGCCGCTGGAGGGGAATTTTTTGATTGACTATTATCCCGTCAAATTAATTCCCGGAGATTTCATGCTTGTCGGCGGGACAATTCTGATTGTGGTATTATTGGCTTCCTGGTTACCAGCCAGAAAAGCTGCTCTTCAACCCTTTGAGCTAAAAACCTGAATACAAGTCTGGAAGTCTGGAAGTCTGGAAGTGTTAGTTATTTAGTCAGTTAAGTATATTTCCAGACTTCCAGACTTCCAGACTTGTATTTAATAGTCTCCAAGTGTTTCAGGTAGTTGAGCCAGCGCTTTAGCCAGTTGTTCGTCGCTGGGAGCGATTCCGTGCCAGCCATGGTCATTCTCCATAAAATCCACGCCTTTGCCCATAACGGTATGCATTAGTATGGCAATCGGCCGTTCCTTGCCCGTTAGTGATTTGGCTTCTTTCAATGTAGCCAGCAGTTCTTCTATTTGATTTCCATTGGTTTCCAGCGTCTTCCATCCAAAAGCATCAAATTTCTGGCGGATATTGCCCAGATTCATCACAGAATCTGTGGTACCATCAATCTGCTGGTGGTTCCAATCAACCGTCGAAATCAGGTTATCAACTTTATGATGGGCAGCAAACATCATTGCTTCCCAATTCTGACCCTCATCCAGTTCACCATCGCCATGAAGGGAGAATACAATATTTGAATCTTTATTGAGTTTTTTACTCAAAGCTGCTCCGATTGCCACACTCATACCCTGACCCAGAGAACCGCTGGCGATGCGAACGCCTGGCAGGTGTTCATGGGTGGTGGGATGTCCTTGTAAACGACTGTTTAATTTTCGGAACGTAGCAAGTTCTTTTAAATCAAAATAACCGGACCGAGCGAGGGTCGAATAAAATACGGGTGAAATATGACCGTTGCTGAGGAAGAATATGTCCTCATTTTTACCATCCATTGAAAATTTCGGATCATGTTTCATGACATCGAAATATAATGCGGTAAAAAAATCAGTACATCCTAAAGACCCTCCGGGATGACCACTGGAAGCACCATGAACCATCCTGAGAATGTCCCGTCGTATTTGCGAAGCAATAGCCTTTAAATCAGCCATGTAAATTGATTTATTCCAAAGTGCGCAAAGCTAGGGGAAATTATTTACCATGGCCCCGGAACATATTAAACTTTTGTTCTAACTTGCCCGCTCATACGCTCAGTGACATTGATAACATTGCTCGTCAGAATGTCTTGGAACCCAGCAATCTGAATCTGGACGAACGACGGAACAGTTAAGGCTTGATTTTGGCAATGGTAGAAATTATTTAATGTAAACCGAGGTACATGTTTGACGTATTACTTTCTCTGTCAATATCATTCACCATTACTTTTCTGGCGATTCCGGTAATCATTAACGTGGCGGATATGAAGAAACTTTTTGACGTGCCGGATGCACGCAAAATTCATCAGGTCGCCATTACTCCGCTGGGCGGCATTGGCATTTTTGCGGGGTTTGTTTTTGGGTGTCTGTTGACCATCAATTTTAAATATTCTTCCGAATTCCAATATTTTATTGCGGCGACCATGGTCATTTTCTTTTTGGGATTGAAAGACGATATTCTGGTGCTCACGCCTATAAAAAAATTCATCGGGCAGGTACTCGCTGCATTTCTTATCATTTATTATGGGCGGATACAGATTCGCAGTATGCACGGTTTTTTTGGCATTCATGAATTGCCCGAAATGTTCAGTTTGCTGATTTCCTATTTCTCCGTCATAGTAATTATCAATTCATTTAATCTGATTGATGGAGTGGACGGATTAGCAGGCATGCTCGGTTTGATGTCTTCGGCGTTATTCGGGATCTATTTTTTTATGAATGCTTCCGGCATGGAACCTTACTATGTCCTGGCATTTTCATTATGCGGAAGTCTGATTGCATTTCTGATTTTTAATTTTCAACCTGCAAAAATATTTATGGGCGACACCGGATCCCTGCTGGTTGGGGTTGTGAATGCGATCCTGGTGCTTAAATTTATTGATCCGGGAGATGGACCTGAGTCTGTAAATCCGATTGTTTCTTCACCAGCCATCGGTTTTACTGTTCTCATGATTCCCCTGCTCGATACACTCCGTGTATTTGCGATACGCATATTTAAACGTCGTTCCCCTTTCAGTCCCGACCGAAACCACATACATCACCTTCTTTTGGATCGGGGTCTTTCCCATCGTACCATTACTCTTTTGCTGGTAGCCATCAACGTGAGTATGGTAGTATTTGTTTATTTGGCAAGATCCCTTGGATGCACCATCCTGATTTTATCCGTTATTATTATTTTCTTCTCTTTTATAGCAGTCGCTTATTATTCCAGATCCCGGGATTCATTAACCTGGGAAACTGATGGAATTGATAAAAATGAAAAGGTGAAGGAATCGAAATTGGTTACCTTTATCCGTGATAGCATGCTGGAACAAAAAAATTAATCAGCCACATCAGTAAACAAAGTTGAATTTAGAATTACATCTATGTCTGATGAATTAGACTTTTCTTTGGAAGTTGCTAAAGATTCCATGATTAAAGCAATCACCCACCTTGAAAACGAACTTACCAAAATCCGCGCCGGAAAGGCTAATCCACAAATGCTGGAAGGCGTAACCGTAGACTATTATGGAGTGCCGACGATCATCAGCCAAATGGCCAATGTATCTGCCATAGATGCCAGAACACTGACCATTCAACCCTGGGAAAAGAACATGTTACAGCCTATTGAAAGGGCCATCATTAATGCCAATCTGGGCGTAACACCGCAAAATGACGGCCATTCCATTCGTCTCTTTATGCCTCCGCTTACAGAGGAAAGAAGAAAGGAATTCGTGAAAAAAGCATTTGCCGAAGGGGAACAAACACGTGTGGCTGTACGAAATATTAGGAGAGAAGCGATCGAGGAAATCAGGAAATTACAAAAGGACGGACTGAGTGAAGACCTGACAAAGGATGCGGAGAAAACCATGCAGGAAATTACGGATCAGCATATTTCTTTGGTTGAAAAACATCTGGCTTCCAAAGAAAGAGAAATTATGGCTGTTTGATTTGAAAATGGAACAATTTTATTACAACCTTTAAAATTGCTTTTATGAGTATCTTAAAAGAGTTCAGGGACTTTGCACTCCGCGGTAATGTGGTAGATCTGGCAGTTGCGGTTATTATTGGGGGTGCTTTTGGCGCTATTGTGTCTTCACTGGTAGACAATGTAATTACACCACTTTTACTTACTCCTGCGTTAAAAGCAGCAAACGCCCAGGATCTGGATAAACTTACTTATGGGGCAGTTAAATATGGTCTTTTTCTGGCTGCTGTTATCAAATTCATCATCATCGCTTTTATACTATTTCTGATTGTCAAAGGCTTCAAAGCCATTGAAAATAAAAAAGTACCTGCGGCAGCTGAACCTTCAGCGACTGAAAAGCTCCTGACAGAAATAAGAGACGAACTTAAAAAACCGTAGTCAGATTTATTTTTATTGTTTTGATTTCCTGCCATTTAATTTCAAGCTGAGTTTTTACAATCAGGGAAAAATATTTTATATGAAAAAAATCGTATTGAGTGTTCTGACCATCGTAAGTGTTTATGTGAGTACAGCACAGGACAAGTCCGTTCAACAAATGCGCAATGAAGCAAACAGGGAGATCAAGAAAGATCCCAATGATACCATTCCAAAAGTGTGGAAAACCGGGGGGCTTCTCCGGTTCACAATGGTGCAGGGGGCTCAGGATAACTGGGCAGCAGGTGGTGACAATAGCACACTCGGATTATCAGCTTTTTTTAGTGGGTATGCATATTACAAAATGGGGAAACACAGTTGGGATAATACCCTGGACCTGGCATATGGTTTTTTAAATACAACAAGTTTGGGAAGCCGGAAATCAGACGATAAAATTGATCTGCTTTCAAAATACGGGTATGATATTGGAAAGAACTGGTATGTTGGCGGACTTTTGAATTTCAGGACTCAGTTTTCTCCCGGATATGCTTATCCTTCTGGTAAAGCTCCGGTGCTGACTTCAGATTTTCTTGCGCCTGCTTATATCGTCTTATCTCCAGGCCTCAATTATATGCCTAATAAGAAATTTTCTTTCTTCATATCACCGGCAACATTCAGATGGACCATCGTAAAAAATGATTCGCTATCTGCCCAGGGGGCTTATGGTGTCGACACCGGAAAAAATGTTCGTCTTGAATTTGGAGCATATTCCACGATTTCTTACACTACTAAAATCAGCGAAAACTCAACTTATACCGGGCGTCTAGATCTTTTTTCTAATTACTTACATAATCCGCAGAATGTGGACATTTATCTGACTAACCTTTTAGCGGTAAAAGTAACGGGCATTCTGACAATGACCCTTGCATTCAACCTCATTTATGACGATGATGTTCATTCGGTTAATTCAGATGGTACACCTGGAGGTCCCAAGCCTCAGCTCCAGGAGTTATTGGGAATCGGCCTGCAGTTGAAATTGTAATAAACAGATTTTGTATGTGACTTAAATGTCAACAAAAGCTTTAGGCTTTAAGCTTTACGCTTTAAGCATTTTAGTATTCTTGCAACACAACAGTGCCCATGCATTCTGCTTCATATCAAATCAGGTTATCCCAGTTTGAAGGTCCTTTTGACCTTTTGTTATTTTTCATCGAAAGAGATGAACTGGATATTTATAATATTCCGATTCATAAACTGATCAGGGATTTTCTGGACTTTATTCACAAGGAAGAAACCCTGAATATCGAACTCTCCAGTGAGTTCATTTTATTTGTTTCCACCCTCATGCGTATCAAGGCCAGAATGTTACTGCCAAGAAAGGAACTGGATGATAAGGGAAATGAAATCGATCCGCGTCAGGAATTGGTGAATAAGGTTCTTGAATATAAACGTTATAAGGAAGCTGCTGCCCGGCTGGCTGAAATGGAAGAACAAAGGATGAAATTAGCCCGCCGGGGAAATCTTCACAGAGAATTGCTTCAGATCGGGGAAGAGTCCGGTGAAGGGACAGAAATCCAGTCCATCAGTCTGTTCAAACTGATGAAGACTTTTGAAAAAGTTATTCAGAGGATGCAGGATCGGAATAACCAACCGCACCATACTGTAGTCCAATACAATTATACCATTGAGTCAAGCAGGGAATTCCTGATTGATTTGGTTGGACGCGAACACACCGTCCCGTTCGAAAAGATCATTTATTCTTGTGAAAACCGTATTCACGCCATCTTTCTGTTCCTTTCTATCCTGGAACTTGTCCAACTGGGTTATATGAACATCCTGGTCGGTGAAGGGCGAAATAATTTCATTCTTGAGCATAATGGAGAACGATTAACAGATAGCGCCTAATGTCTTCAACTTCTCCTCATGAAATTGTCCTCTTCTTTCCATATTCTTCCGGGTTTCATACGGTAATCAGTATTATCTGAGTCGTACTAAGTCCATATCAAGTCCACCTTTTCATGGACTTGATATGGACTTACTGCAGCTCGGATACAGCAGAGGTACGGTTTCTATATAGCAGCGGTTAACAGAAATTCCAAGACTGAAATCCTGGTCAATTATTGCCAATATCGTAAAAGCTTGCAGAATTTAACTGAGATTTCTGCCAAAAAGGCTTCAGTTTGACGCTTTAAGATCTTTACTTTCAGTCCGGTATACTCTTTGATGTTACAACATTAAATATATTAACATGAATACGATATTATATCCCGCAAATGAAAGAGGCCATGCCAGTCATGGCTGGCTGGATTCATTTCATTCTTTTAGTTTTGGTCAGTATCACGATCCAAAAAAAGTGCATTTTGGAGCCTTAAGGGTATTAAATGACGAT
>DASXKM010000137.1:0-3906 GCA_036496825.1 Puia sp.
TTATGGGCCGGGATGCTGGTTATTTGGCACTACATAGTGGGATTGCCACCGGCGCCATGAGAATCCTGATCCCCGAACATAAAACCAACATGGAGGAATTGATCGAATCCCTGCAGGAACGGGAAAGAAGAAAAAAACTCGTGAACCTGATCATTGTTGCCGAAGGAGATGATTTTGGCGGAGCTGATGATCTGGCGAAGCTGGTAAAACAAAAACTACCGAATATGGATACGCGGGTTGCCATACTCGGTCATATACAACGCGGCGGACCGCCGAGTTGTATGGACAGACTGATTGCCAGCCGGATGGGTTATGCTGCCATTGGATGCCTGATGGAAGGCCAGTTTAATGTGATGGTGGGCATTGTAAATGATAAAATACATTTGACCCCCCTTGAAAAATCAGTCAAGGAAAAACAACATGTTCCGGATGATTTGCTGAATATGGCTAAAGTGCTGGCATACTAGCCAGTCTTATTTTTTACTACATTTTTTTAGCATAACCGGAATTGACGAGATGCAGTTTTATTTTTTTCGCCGGTAACATTAAATTACCGTTATCAATGGCAGTCAGACCATTTGTGAATGTTTTATAATTCACCAAACCTGAAACAGGATCATTATTGGATAAACTGGACTTGAACGACTGACTTATATATGCCAGCGTTTTTTTGGCGATATTCATGACGAGGGTATCCCCGGTTTTATTTACGTTTGTACCGGCCACTTTAAAGTTATTACCAGAGGTGACTATTGTCGCCTTGTCAAAAAAATCCACCATTTTTCCTTTACTCATGTAAATATATCCCTGAGCCTCTGTTACAGCATCATCGGCGTAGGATTGCAAATCTTTCAATTTCTTCCTGTCTTTATCACCAAAAATTCCACTTTTTGGTTCTTTTGCAGGTTTTGATGAAACGACCGTAGTCGTAAGCTTGCCATCGGCTCCTACAGACAATGAACTCACATTGGTTAATTTTAATTCACCCCCTTCAAATATAGTAACCGTCCTTGTCCAAACATACCCGGCGAGAGAGACCCGGTTGGCCTCTGCTGCAGCGGAAACTTTTAAACTGAGGTTGGTCTTTTGTGAGTTTTGTGCCACTGTTGTTTCAAACAGGAAAACCAACATACTGCCAAACAGGAATATCTTTTTCATCGTAATATGTTTAATTGTTTTGAAATGACGATACAAAGTTTAATATTCTTGAACGGGAAATCATTATTTGCAGCAAAAGGCTTTCGTTTATCAAAAGGGGTTGGGGAAAAGTGCGATTTATGAATCTTTCTGTCGGACCGTTTTCCATCTCCATATGGCCCGGACTGAAATGATCATCAGGATAGTTACAATGGCAACCAGTAGCGACCTGCTTGGTTTAACCCCGGTAGCGGATTCGATATTCCAAATGATAAGACCCCATATCAGAATAACAAAGAAGATCACCACAATCTTTGTAAAGCGTTGCATACATTGGTTTATCGCAAAAGAATTGATTTCACCTGATTGAAAATAGAGTTAATAACAGTTCGATCCTAATTTAAATTATAATGGCCCATATATTCACGCGGTGTGTAAAAATATTTTAATTTGCTCCTGATACATCATGAGTGAAAGGGATTTCACGAATAGCGGTTTTAAGAAATTAATGCAAAGTTAACTGATCGACCTGGAAGACCCTGATAACAAGTTCTTCAGGAACTTAGTAGTGCTTTGCGAACATACAGTTGATGAAATAAATCGAGAAATAGTCCTGTCCACGTTTTTGATTTAATCTGCATTCCCTACCTGACGAATTCTATTTGAATGCTCCGTGCAGTATACTTTAAACGTTCAATTATTTATAATGGTTTTTTTATTTTATGGTCTCCGTCGTATTCATGGCAAAAAGGGGACTGAATTAATCCTCATCAGCCGGCGGCCAATATTTTGACACCAAAACAATTTGATTATGAAATTAAGATTAGCATTTGTCGCAATTGTGGCAACCGGCGTTTTCACGGCTTCGGCGCAGGATACTACTAAAATCAGGAGCCTTGAAATCTACGGCTTTGCGATGACGGATATGGGTTATAATTTCGACCAGATCAATCCGGCATGGTTTGACGCCCTCCGGGTTACCAGACTTCCGGTTTCAAAAGATCAGTACGGATCGAATGGCAATGCATATTTCAGCGTCCGCCAGACGAGATTTGGCGTAAAGGGATATATACCAACACCTCTCGGTGAAATGACGGCTGTTTTTGATTTTGATCTTTTTGGTGTGGGCGTTGATGAAGGGCAGACCACGATGAGGGTTCGCAATGCCTATGGCGAAGTGGGTCGTTGGCTGGTGGGTCAGGCCAACACACCATTCATGGATGGAGATGTCTTTCCGAATACCATGGAATACTGGGGACCGACCGGAATGGTTTTCTTCCGGAATGTCCAAATCAGATATGCGGCATTGAAAGGAGAAAATGAATTATTCATTGCCCTGGAAAGACCAGGTGCCAGTGCTGACGCGACAGTTCCGCGGGACAGGATCGGTGATCTGCTCGATAGTATATCGCCCCGTTTTCCGTTTCCCGATCTCTCTGCGCATTTTAAAAAGTCCGGTAACTGGGGGCATGTTCAACTCGCAGGTATGTTACGCTCCATTCAATGGACAGATCAGACTGTAAATAGCCCTATTGATGAGAGTGGAAGCGTTGTCGGCTGGGGCCTGCATCTGAGTACTGTCCTTAATCTCACAAAGAACGACGTCTTCCGCGGTTCCTTTGTTTATGGAGAGGGTGTGGAGAATTACATGAACGATGCACCGGTAGATGTGGGTGTTGTGAAAAATCCCGGAAACACCCGGACGCCCGTAAAAGGTAAGGCGCTGCCTGTAACAGGCATTGTAGCTTTTCTGGATCACAACTGGACCCCGGCCCTCAGCACATCGATCGGATTTTCCAGTTGCCATATCTCCAATACGGAGTTGGCGGCTCCTACTGCATACAAAGACGGGCAATACGCCATTGTAAACCTGGTGGCAACACCTTTCAAAAATTTCCTGGCTGCTGCTGAACTGGAATATGGAAGCAGGGCAAATTTCGATGGCAGTTATACGGCGCATGACGTGAAACTGCAGTTCTCCTTTAAATATAATTTTTCACAGATATTTTATCGAAGTAAATAAATATTACGTGTCAACTATGTTCTACAAAAATAAAAATTGATAAGACAGTTCTTCATGAACCACCAGACCAAATTATTCAACACGGTTATTCAACACTAAAACTGAGAATATGAAAAAGCCTTTCATTTTATTAGCGATTCTTCTTATTATTTTTCAGGCGAATGCCCAATTACCACGGGTAAAAATTCTGGCGACGGGAGGCACGATTGCTGGTGCGGGCAATGCAGCAGACCGGGCAGGATATAAGGCGGGCGCGTTACCGATCGACGAATTGTTAAACGCGGTTCCCCAGATACATAAGATTGCAAACGTAACAGGAGAACAGATTGCTTCTGTCGGAAGCCAGGATATAACCATAGAAATCTGGGAAAAACTCGCCGTAAGAATAAACCAGATTTTTGCTAATAATGAAGCGGATGCCATCGTGGTCACCCACGGGACCGACACCCAGGAAGAAACAGCTTATTTCCTGGATCTGACGATTCCCCATAAGAATGCCGTCGTGATCACCGGTTCCATGCGTCCGGCAACGGGGATCAGCGCCGACGGGCCGAAGAATTTGTATGATGCAGTTGCCGTAGCTGCAAGTCCTAAAAGTATGGGAAAGGGTGTGCTGGTTTGTTTTAATGAAAGTATTTATGATTCAAGGGATGTTGCAAAAGTAAGCACGACAAAACTCAACGCATTCGCATCACTAAATACAGGTCCGATCGGACAGGTTTATGACGGTAAGGTGGAATATAATC
>DASXKM010000138.1:0-3613 GCA_036496825.1 Puia sp.
GCTGTTTTTCACGATCCTGATGATCTATAACGGACAGGCTTATGCGAGGAAAGCCGGGATCGGACCCGCCCTCGGATGCCTTGCCGGTTTCCTCGGCCTCCTGCTGATCCGGTATCAGTTCCTGCTGATTTTTCTCCCGCCGTTTATCGCTTATTGGATGAGCGTAAAGAAACAGTTGATTTCCCCCCGGTATTTTAACCGGATCTACCTGGTCTGCCTGCTGATATTCACCATCAGTCTGTTTCTTCCACCCGACAGGCAACTCTCACGGCCGGTACGAAAAGCGCAGGAAAGCTTTTTCGTTCTGAAGGGAAACACAAAATATAAACTGGATAGTCTGAAGCCGGGGCCCCTCAGCTTTATTAGCATACTTCCACAAGCCACAGCAAACACTTTCTTCCGACCCTATCCCTGGGAAGGGAAAAGCCTCCTGCAGTCTCTTTCGTCCGTGGACGTCATTTTTATCGTCGCCGGATTGATTTTTTTTACTGTTTCGCCCAGGCGGAGGCAACAGATTTCACACCCCCTCTATTGGTTATTCCTTTACTACAGTATCAGCCAGTTGATCAGTATCGGTTATGTTGTCCCATTCCCCGGGGCCATCGTTCGTTACCGGAGTATCTCATTTCTGTTGCTGGTTTTGTTTCTCTATGCCGGTAATCCGCTGTTGCAACAGAAACTCCGATACTGGATTTTTAAATTACATTAGAATTAACCTTAATGTTATGGTTTTTTATGTTTTTAAATAGACGATCGGCAAAAACGGGGGTTATTTCTGTCATATTTTAAAACAATTTCTAAAAAAACAGGTTAAAAGCTATTTTTTTTTCGCCCTTCTGAATTATCTCTTACTTTCGTTTCCATAAAAAAATATTGTACATGGAATCGTTAAGAGTAAAAGCAATTAACGATCTGTCAACAAAGGCTCCTGTTAAACTTGACGGATCATCAAAAATCACGGCTATTTTCGGAGAGAATGTATTTAAACTTCAGACTGCCAGAGAATTTCTGAGCGATGAAGCTTATAAAAGTCTTACCGGGTCTATCAAGGGCGGTAAAAAAATTGACCGCATAGTTGCAAACCAGATTGCCGCCGGACTCAGACAATGGGCAGAATTAAAAGGCGTAACCCATTACACCCACTGGTTTCAGCCATTAACCGGATCATCCGCAGAAAAACACGATTCTTTCTTTACTATAAAAGGCGATGGCACACCGATTGAACAATTTGAGGGAGATGCACTGATTCAGCAGGAACCCGACGCATCCTCTTTCCCGTCAGGTGGTATCCGTGCCACATTCGAAGCCCGCGGTTATACAGCCTGGGATCCTTCCTCCCCTCCTTTTATTATGGAGATTGAAACCGGCAAAACCTTATGTATTCCGACCATTTTTGTTTCCTATACAGGCGAAACACTGGATTATAAAGCACCCCTGCTGAAGTCACTCGAAGCAATGAACAGGGCAGCGGTGGACGTATGTAATTATTTTGACAAGAATGTCACCAAAGTGATCGGCACTTTGGGATGGGAACAGGAATATTTTGTAATCGATGAAGCGCTGGCGAATGCCCGCCCCGATCTGGTCATGAGCGGAAGAACCGTATTCGGTCACCCGCCTGCGAAAGGCCAGCAACTCGAGGACCATTATTTTGGATCCATTCCGGAAAGGGTTTATGCCTTTATGAGAGATTATGAAACAGAGTCCTATAAATTGGGTATTCCATTAAGGACACGTCATAATGAAGTGGCTCCTTCCCAGTTCGAATGCGCCCCGATTTTTGAAGAAATCAGTTTGGCCGTCGACCACAATACACTCCTGATGGATATCATGGATCGCGTGGCCCGTCGTCATAAACTACGAGCCCTCCTGCATGAAAAACCATTTGCCGGTATCAACGGAAATGGTAAACATAATAACTGGAGTATGTCTACGGACACCGGCGTTAATCTGCTGGCACCTGGTAAAACACCGAAGACAAACCTGATGTTCCTTACCTTCTTTGTCAATACCATCAAAGCGGTTCATGATTATGCGGATGTTTTGCGTGCTTCCATTGCTTCTGCAGGCAATGATCATCGTCTCGGTGCCAATGAAGCACCACCTGCTATCATTTCCGTTTTCATCGGTGAATACCTGACCAAGGTATTGGAAGATATCAAACAGCGCGTTGGTGCAAAATTCGACGAACAGGATGAAGCCATTCTGAAACTGGATCTTCACAGAAGTATCCCTGAATTATTGCTGGATAATACAGATCGTAACAGAACTTCACCCTTTGCCTTCACCGGTAATAAGTTTGAATTCCGCGCGGTAGGATCCTCAGCCAATTGCGCCAATGCAATGACCGCCCTCAATACGATTATGGCGGAAACACTGAAAAATTTCAAGAAGGAAGTAGATGCCCTGATTGAAAAAGGCGAGAAAAAAGAAATCGCCATCATGCACGTGATCCGCGAATATATCGTGAGCGGCGAAAAAGTTCTTTTCGAAGGAAATAATTACAGCGACGAATGGGAAGCTGAGGCAAAGAAAAGAGGACTGGGCAATGTAAAGTCCACCCCGATGGCCCTGGATGCACTGTTGACCGAAAAAGCCAAACACCTGTATGAGTCCAATAATGTTCTCACACATATCGAGCTGGAAGCCCGCCACGAAATTGAGCTGGAAAAATATGTAAAAAAAGTGCAGATCGAAGCCCGGATTATGGGTGAACTTTGCACCAGCCATATCCTCCCGCCCGCTTTCAAATATCAGAATACACTAATACAAAATATCATCGGCATGAAGGAAATCGGTCTGAAAGAACCGGCTTTCTCAAACCAGAAACAGATCCTGGAAAAGATTTCAGAACATATCTCCCAGATCAGCGACCAGGTCAGCAAAATGATCGAAGCAAGGAAAAAAGCAAACGTCCTGACGGATACAAGAGCCAAAGCCATCGCTTACTGTGATGATGTGAAAGGCGCTTTCTTTGACCAGATTCGCTATCACGTGGATAAACTCGAAGTGCTGATCGACGATAGCGAATGGCTGCTGCCGAAATACCGTGAAATACTTTTCTTAAGATAGAATAGATTAAAGATTCTTTTTATACGAGGCCCCGTTTTGGGGCCTTTTTTTATTAAATAATATTTATAACAAATATGTTTTTTTTAAATAAAATCTAATATTCAGCTCATATAAAATAAAAATATATATGTTCTATTAACGAATTAGATTTAGAATTAATAATACTTTCACATTATTAAATAGGTATTAGGTATTTATTTAATGTTGTATTAAACCTTCCCTTTTGCTGATCGAGAAAAGAATCCAACCTATTGTTTGAAGCCATACAAACGTCGACGATTCAGCTTGCCATTAAACGTGTTAAAGTAGTATCCTTTGTCAGGGTATTACTGATTTTCAGTAATCTTTAAAAACACAGCAATGGTTAAAAACTTAAAACTGTTAATTGTCGCCATCGGATCTTTTGTTTATGTAAAGGGCCAGGATTCAACCAAGGCCGCTCCGCCCAAGGTTGACTCAGTGGCTCCATCCCCTTCAACTACTTTTTCGGGCTCACTGGATCTTTACTATCGCTACAACTTTGCCAATGCCCCCAGTTTTA
>DASXKM010000139.1:0-6722 GCA_036496825.1 Puia sp.
GCAACATTATCCGGATTCGCCCAACCAACCCTCATTTCCAAATACGATTCTCGCGCCTGGACAGGCATTTCACGAAACCACGGTTTATTTATTTTCGGTTAAATAATTGTTTGGTTGACGGTTGACGGTTGACGGTTGACGGTTGGCATTGAGCGTTCGGCCTAAGGCCTCACGCCTTAAGCTTTACGCCTGAACACTATTCCGATTTCAAACTCTTCGCGGGATTCGCCAGCGCTGCCCTGAACGATTTATATCCCACGGTTAACCAGGCGATGGTAACTGAAATGACAACGGCCAGGATAAAAAGCATCGGACGCATCGGAATGCGATAAACAAACCGGTGCAGCCAGTTACTCATCATGTACCAAGCCACCGGTGCGGCGATTGCAAAAGCGATCAGTATCAGTATGGTGAATTCTTTCGAAAACAAATAAATGATCTGGGAAATGCTTGCACCCAGTACTTTCCGGATTCCGACTTCTTTTTTCCTTTGTACAGCCATAAAGGACACGAGACCGTATAAACCGAGACATGAAATAAAAACAGCGATGCCCGCAAATATTTTATATAAAAGTGCCAGCTGATGTTCCTGTTCATAAAATTCTTCGATTCTCTCGTCCACGAAATATGCCTGGTTCGCATATTCGGGAAAATATTTATCCCATACTTTTTGTACTTGTTCCCTGACGGCAGCCAGGTTGCCCCCTTTTAGTTTCAGGGCAGTATAGGAATACAGATTTTTGTAATTTGCGATCAGAATCGGTTTTGTTTCGTCGCGCAATGAGTTCTGTCTGAAATCTTTTACAACACCACAGATCTTCTTCCATCCGCCACCCGATTGTATATCTTTTCCAATAGCCTCCTGCGGAGATTTCAACCCCAGTTTGGACACCAGCGTCTGGTTGATAACCACTTCGTTCACCGTATCAGCTTTTGCATAGGGACCACCTGCAGCAAACTGCAGGCCGAATGTTTTAAAATAATCCGCGTCAGCAAATTTCAGAAACAGCGTGTAATTTTCATCCGGTTTATGGTTGAAGGCAAAATTGGTTCCCCAATTGTTGTCGGACGATGGGATATCGGTGCATTGTGTAACATCGATTACAGAATAATTTTTCTGTAGCTCGGATTTAAAAATATCCATTCTGGAAATCTGTGTGCTGTCACCATTGCCTCTTATTACAAGGATGGCTTCTTTATTAAGTCCCAGGTCAGCATTCTGAATAAAATTCATCTGGGAGACAGCGATCAGCGTTCCTACAATCAGCACTTGTGAGATGGCGAATTGCAAAACAACCAGGGATCGTCTGAGCGAAATTCCCCCCACACTGGCTGAATTTATTTTATTTTTCAACGCCAGTATCGGACTGAAGCCGGATACGACCATCGCGGGATATAATCCGGCCATCAGTGTTACCAGAACTAACAAGCCGGTCAGATACAGGCTGGTTTGCCAGTTGAACAAACTGACATTTTCGGTTATCGAAGACACATGTTTGATATAGGGCAGACATAATTCCGCCAATCCGATGGCCAGTAAAATGGATGCGAGGACTACGAGCGCTGTCTCCCCCATAATCTGCCATAGCAAATTCCAGCGACTGCTGCCCAAAACTTTTCTTACGCCGATTTCTTTCGAACGGTTTACAGCCTGAACGGTAGATAAATTGACAAAATTGATACCGGCCATGATCAGTATAAACAACGCAATTAAAGAAAGTGTCCAAAGGGTTGTTTTACTCGTAATATGATCACCCATATTTTCCATCCTTGAATCAAAATGTAAAATGCTGAGTGGCCTGAGAAATAGTGTGCGGCTCGTTTTGCGGTTGTCTTTGAACCGGTCCCTGCTGAATTTCAGAAGTTGGGCATTGATCGAAGAGACGGACTGGGTTGACGGTAGCAACACATACAATTGTTCACTGCTGCTGGTGGTATTCCATTCCCTGCTATAAGGATAAAAAGAGGTGTTTTTAAAAACAGGATAAGACGCGATGGCTTTATACCGGAAATCGGAATTGCCCGGAGCATCCTGGATTATACCGGCGACCTGCAATGTGTTGAGATTATCCAGACGTATAAATTTATTTGCCGCATCCTGCCATCCGCCGAAATATTTCTGGGCTGTTTTTTTTGACAGAACTATTTTATTGGGCTGATCGAGTACTTCAGGAGAACCCATCAGCCAGGTCGTTTTGAAAATTTTGAAATACTGCGGATCGGCAAAAAATACACCGGTCTCTTCGATGAATCTTTTCTCTTTTGAAGGTGTGCCATCCGGACCAACAACGGTTAACTGGGCGCTGTAGTTAGCGTATATGACGCCGGTTGTGATCTGTGGAAATTTTGCTCTGATTGCCTCCAGGGCCGGGTAAGGAGTACCGGGCGTATAAGCTGTATTGTCAGGAAATTTATCCTCGATGGCTACCTGATAAATATTTTTATACTCCGGCCGAAATGTATCGTAACTCAATTCATATTGGACAACCGTGAAAATCAATATCGAGGACGCTATGCCAATGGCCAGCCCGGATATGTTTATCAGGCTGAATTTTTTATTCCGGATAAGATTCCGAAAGGCTGTTTTGCAGTAGTTTTTAAACATCCGGCTGGTTTGTGCTGATTTTAGTCACAAGATATGCCACTTCATAATTCATTGAATTACACGACGTATTTTAGAATTTTAGTGTTTCACTGTCCGCAATCGATACAAAGCGTGATTCATGTTGATACAGATTTTAATTTGAGAATTTGTAGATTTGCAACCCGCCTGGCGGATCAAAACATCACATGTTGAAAAAATCATTATTTATTACTCTTTGTTTTTTCTGTTGTTTTAATATTCAGGCGCAGACTGCACGCCAGGTATGGTCAAAACATGAGGCCAATCAATGGTATGCGAAACAGGGATGGCTGAGGGGCTGTGATTTTATTCCGAGTACTGCTATCAATCAGCTGGAAATGTGGCAGGCGGAAACCTTTGACACGGCGACGATCAACCGGGAATTGGGTTATGCCCAGTCCATCGGACTCAATTGCATGCGTGTGTTTCTCCATCACGTGGCCTGGCAGACGGATTCTGCCGGGTTTAAAAAGCGGATGGAGTTATATCTGTCCATTGCAAACGCAAGAAATGTAAAAACGATTTTTGTTTTTTTTGATGACTGCTGGAACGAGTCATACGCAGCCGGAACACAACCGGCGCCAAAACCCGGTATACACAATTCGGGATGGCTGAGGGATCCGGGAAAACTGCTGTATGATGATCCCGCTCTGATAACCGTGCTGGAAACATATGTAAAAGATATATTGTACAGTTTTAAAAATGACCGGCGAATCCTTCTCTGGGATCTTTACAACGAGCCGGGAAATTCAAACTATAAGAATAAATCGTTGCCGCTTCTGAAGAAAACTTTTCAATGGGCAAGAGAAATCAATCCGACACAACCCCTGACTGCCGGAGTATGGAGTAAAAGTCTGACTGATCTGACAGCTTATCAGCTGCTCAATTCAGATGTGATCAGTTACCATAATTATGAAAATGAAAAGGATCATCAGCAGGCGATCGATTCATTAAGAAAATTCGGACGCCCACTGGTTTGTACCGAATATATGGCCCGGCTTCGGAACAGTACTTTTTTTAATATAATGCCTCTGCTGAAAAAAGAAAATATTGTTGCCATCAACTGGGGACTGGTGAGTGGAAAAACAAATACAATATATGCCTGGGATACACCTATGCCCGATGGTTCAGAACCCAAGATCTGGTTTCACGATATCTTTCGTCCGGATGGTACACCGTACAGTCAGGCCGAAATAGATCTGATCAAATCCCTTACAGGGGTCATATCGACCAGCCAAAATCAGCCAGTTGTTTCTTTGTCGTATTAAAATCATGATGGACGATTCCGCGGATACCCAGGCCATCGGCCACTTGTACAAACAGCGGACGGTCTTCCAGGTAAATTACTTTCTCCGCTGATACCTGTGCAATGTCCAGCGCCACTTTAAAAATATCCGCATCGGGTTTACGGAAGTGAACAAAACAGGAACTTATAAAAAAATCTACGAAATCACCCATCCTGAATTTTTTGATTCGATAATTATTTAGCTCCCTTCCTTCATTATTGACGACCGCTATTTTTATTCCGTATTTTTTTTTGATATTGCGGATCAGTTCAAGCATCTTCGGATAGGGCTGGGATTGTTCAAACATAAATGCCCGGAAATCGTCTTCCGAAAAATCTCTCTTTGTATAAAATACAAGACGTTTTAAATATTCGCTAAGCGAAATTTTACCAGATTCATAGGTGTCGAAAGAGAGATGATGCCTTTCTTCTGTTTCCACCGGATCCAGCCTGAATAATTTTATTGCTTTTTTCCGGGCTTCGCGATCCCATCCGTTTGTAAGTAAAACGCCGCCGATATCTGTAAAAATTGTAGTAGGTGATGGTTTGATTTTTTTCATGCTACGGTGATCTGTTTTTCCATGTATACATCCTGTATACTGTTTAATAATTGAACGCCCCCGGCAAAAGGTCTTTGAAAAGCTTTTCTTCCGGAAATCATACCACTGCCTCCGGCTCTCTTATTGATGACTGCTGTGCGCAGGGCTTCTTTCAGATCTTTGTCTCCTTCAGAAGCACCGCCGGAATTTATGAGACCAACTCTGCCGGCATATCCGTTCAAAACCTGATAGCGGCACAGATCGATCGGATGATCAGTGGACAGATCTGTGTACATCTTTTCATCCAGCTTTCCGTAATGGCTGTTTCCCATATTCAATGCCTTATATCCGCCATTGAGTTCGGGCAGTTTTTGTTTTACGATATCTGCCTGGATAGTCACGCCCAGATGATTGGCCTGACCGGTCAGGTCTGCCGACACATGAAAATCTTTTCCCTCCCTGACGAATGCATTATTTCTCAGGTAACACCATAAAACGGTTGCCATTCCCAGTGTGTGGGCTTCATCAAACGCTTTTGCCACTTCTGTAATTTGTCTGTCAGATTCCGGCGAACCAAAATAAATGGTTGCACCGACAGCCACGGCCCCCATATTCCACGCATCCCGAACCGTACCGAACATGATCTGATCAAATTTATCAGGATAAGTAAGCAGTTCGTTATGGTTAAGTTTAACGATGAAGGGTATGCGATGTGCATACTTGCGTGCCACCATGCCGAGCACACCAAATGTGCTCGCCACAGCATTACAGCCGCCTTCCACTGCGAGACGAACAATATTTTCCGGATCAAAATACTCGGGATTTTTTGCGAAAGAGGCACCTGCACTGTGTTCCACGCCCTGATCAACCGGAAGGATGGAAAGATATCCGGAGCCGCCCAGTCTGCCTCCGTTAAACAGCTGTTTCAGACTTCGAAGGGTTTGCAGATTGCGGTTTGATATTGAATAGATATCTTCTATAAAATGAGGAGACGGAAGATGAAGACTTTCCTTTGGCACTTTGACACAGGTATGGGAAAAAAGATTTTCATTTTCCTTTCCCAGTAGTTCCGTGATTTGCTGATAATTCATATACAAACTTGATTATAAAATTACGGGATCAAACATGAAATGCTTTCTAATTTCAGAACAAAGAAACCATTAAGATGTTAATGAGTCAAATGTACATGCATGCTCAGGGTCAGTATTCTTGATCAGTCCATCGTTCCAAAAGGGACAACCGCTTCCCAGGCCATTGGCCATACCATCCAGCTCGTAAAAAAAGCCGAAGAATTGGGATTTCACCGGTTCTGGGTTTCAGAGCATCACAACTCAACGATGATTGCAGGATCTGCGCCGGAATTACTGATGGTGAGACTGGCAGCCGAGACAAAAAATATCCGGATCGGATCGGGAGGAATCATGCTACCCAATCACAGCGCCCTGAAAGTGGCTGAAAATTTCAGACTGCTGGAAACTATGTATCCGGGAAGAATTGATCTGGGCATGGGAAGAGCACCCGGAGGAGACCGGATTTCAGCGAGTTTATTAAATCCGTCGAACCATTTCAGCGAAGAATCCTATTTGCAGCAGCTGGAATATCTGCAGGCTTTTTTTCATGACGAAGCATCTTCTTCGCATGGTCCTATCCTGGCAGTGCCGGTAACCGATACGGTTCCGGAACCCTGGATTCTAAGTTCCAGCGGGGGGAGTGCCGTCATTGCGGCAAAATTCGGAATGGGACTTGCGGTAGCACGCTTCATCAATGGATTTGCCGGTCCTGACATGGTGAAGGCTTATAAGAAAAATTTCAAACCTTCACGCGAAATGGAATTTCCGCAAACCTTATTGGCTATTTCTGTTTTATGTGCTGACACGGAAGAAAAGGCAACGCAACTGCGTAAGCTGGCCGACTACACGCTACTGCAATTTGAAAAAGGAAATTTCAGGGAGATGAACCGTTATGAAGATATTCAGGATTATACTTTTTCGGAACAGGAACTGGAAAGGATTTATTATAACAGCGGCCGGATCGTTTCCGGCACAAAGGAACAGGTGAGTGATCAGCTTATTTCCCTGGCGACGGAGATGGAAGTGGATGAAATCATGATTACTTCCATGACCCATTCACAAAGAGACCGGTTTCGTTCGTTTGATCTGGTTGCCGACGCAATGAATTTAGTTGTTAGTTGATGTTGTATCAGAACATCGTGATTAGTTATATCAGCTCCAATTATCGTCAGATAATTGACAACTAACAACTAACAATTGAAAAT
>DASXKM010000140.1:0-3789 GCA_036496825.1 Puia sp.
ATGTTTTCTCAGTCTCCAGTCTGTCATCTAAATTGCCATCCTTATTTATTTATGTAAATAACTGAGGCAAATTGCTGATATATATTAGTGTATGCGTTAATTACTTTGTGGAATTTACAGCAATGGAGCTCGTAAACCTACGATGAAAATCGAGTGAACCTGCTCTTCTAAAAGATCCCGCCAACACTTAGTTTTGATATATCCAATCCGAAAGAGACCAAACTGTCCAAATCCGAAAGAAACCAATTATCCAAATCCTACAGTAAAACTATCAACATCCTATTTTTGAAAAACCGCTGGCAAACTGGCGGTTTTTTATTTGGATTAAGCTCTTTTAATATTGACCTGATTACCTGATTATCATTGTATAATAAAAGCTAATTAGAAAATTGCTTTTAGAGGTTACTAATGTAACTGAACTTAAATATCGTACCTTATAAAACTGTTGCTGAATGGAAAAACTGAAGGAAATGGAATTGGAAATTCTAATTACCATACGGAATAACGAGACAATCGAATCGAATCAGTTTCATAAGATTTTCGGAGACCGATGGCCCTTTTATAGAGAATCTGTCGGTGTTTTGCTTGACAGGGGACTATATACGAATGCCGATTTTCAGGCCATGCCTGGACTGAAAAAATATGAATTGACAAAGCAGGGAAACAACAGAGTTAGTCAGTTACTAAGTGAACGCTCTCATGCCGTTCACGTAAAACTCGCGCATCTCCGGCATTCAAAAAATATCGAATCTTCTCATCGCACATATTCCCAATTCAGCCTGTTTGCTTTTTTTGCCCATTTTCCCGTTCGTTTCAAACGCCACCAGGCACACTAATCCCCCAATACCAGATCAGCTGGTTTCCTGATTTTTCCGGTTAAATAATCGGATGGCGATTTTCGGACTTTTAAGCAACATTTTCTTTTTCCTGCTGTCTTTCATGGAACAGGGCGTTTTGTCTGTTCTACAATAACTCAAATATTGTTTATGTTTCGCACGACATTGAAAGCAGGGCTCCGCAATTTCTGGAAAAACAAAAGTTACAGTATCCTGAATATCCTGGGCCTGGCAATCGGCATCGCATGTGCGGGACTTATTTTTTTATGGGTGGAAGACGAAACCGCGTTTGACAAAGTGCATGTAAAAAAAGACCGCCTGTATCTGGTGATGAATAACTGGCCATTCTCACAGCATTTCAGTACTTATGATGATACGCCGGGGTTGATGGCCCCTGCCGTGAAAAAAGAAATTCCCGGGATTGCCAATGCCTGCCGTATCACAGAAGGGCAGAACACGCAGCTTGTCCGGATTGGCAATAAGACCGTTTATGCCGATGGGGCCTATGCGGATTCTTCACTGTTCAGTATGTTCACGATTCCATTTGTGCAGGGATCTGCCGCAACCGCATTTCCTCAATTACATTCCATGCTGATTACTGAAAAGACCGCACGGAAATTTTTTGGAAATGATAAAAACATAATTGGAAGGACGGTCCGGCTTGATAATAAGCAGGATTATCAGATTACCGGTGTGGTAAAGGATCTGCCGGAAAATAACACCATTCAGTTTGAATGGCTCGTGCCATTTGAGGTTTTCTATAACGAAAACAGCTGGCTGAAAAATTGGGATGCCAATGGCATACTCACCATGGTCGAATTGGAAAAAACAGCTCAGCCGGATGTGATCAACCGGCAACTGCATGATTTTATAAAAAAAAGGGTACCAACGTCGATTGTGAGCAGTTTTCTTTTCCCTATGAACGACTGGCACCTTCGGTGGGATTTTGAAAATGGGAAACAGACAGGCAGGGGACGGATCCAGTATGTACATATGTTCAGTCTGATTGCATGGATCATTCTGTTTCTTGCCTGTATAAATTTCATGAACCTCGCTACTGCCCGAAGTGAAAAACGTGCAAAAGAAGTCGGAGTGAGAAAAGTACTCGGATCGGGCAGGGGCAGGCTCATTGTTCAATTCATTGCTGAAGCGTTGTTTCTGGCATTCCTCTCTGTTATTGCAGGCATTCTGCTCATGATGGTATTTCTTCCGCTTTTCAACACATTGTCGCAAAAGCATCTCATTTTGAATTTGACAAACCCATTCCACCTTTTATATCTAATTGGAATTACCCTCTTATGCGGACTCGTGGCCGGCAGTTATCCTTCCCTGTACCTTTCATCTTTCAGTCCTGTTTTCGTGTTAAAAGGAATTAAAATGAAAAGCGGCAGTGCAGCCCTGATCAGAAGGGGTCTTGTCGTGATGCAGTTTTCCGTGTCCATCATTCTCATCATCAGTACCATTATTATCTTCCAGCAGATCGATCATGTAAAGAACCGTGACCTCGGTTATGACAAGGACAATCTGCTGGTGATGGACTTGCAGGGGGACATGGGCAAAAGGTTTAATGCCATCAGACAGGATCTGCTGAATACGGGTGTTGTGGAAAAAGCAGCACTTTCGGATCACGAAACCATTTATGGCGGAAACAACAGTGATCATTACAGTTGGGAAGGCAAGGATCCCAATGCAACCCATATCGTTTCCCAGCGAAATGTGAGCCCGGAATTACTTTCCACGAATGGCATACAGGTGGTGATGGGACGGGATTTTTATGCTGATCCCGTACTGGACAGCAATAACATCATCATCACCGAATCGCTCGCGAAAATGATGAATAAGCCAAATCCCATCGGAACAATCATCAGTGCCGGTGAGGACCGCTACACGGTCGTCGGTATGGTAAAAGATTTTGTTTATGGAAATGTATATGGCACCACGCCGGATCCTTTGATTTTCTTCTGCAACCCACACTATGAATACGAAACAGTGATGTATATAAGGATCAAAAAGCAGATAAATACCGAAAAAGCCCTCGCCCGGATTGAATCGGTGATGAAAAGAGATAACCCGTTGTTCCCTTTTCAATACAGGTTTGTGGATGACAAATTTAACCAGCTCTTCCTGGGTGAAATGCTGGTCAGTAAATTATCAAGAGTGTTTGCCGCGCTCGCCATTTGTATTTCCTGCCTGGGATTATTCGGTTTGGCCGCCTTTACGGCGGAACGAAGGACAAAAGAAATCGGTATCCGAAAAGTGCTGGGCGCTGGTGTTATGGGGCTGGCGGGTTTATTATCGGCCGAATTTTTAAAACTGATCATGCTTTCATCAGTGCTGGCATTCCCGGTAGCATGGTACGCCATGCATTCCTGGCTGCAGAACTATGCTTATCATATTTCGATCAGCTGGTGGGTATTTTTTGTCGCTGCCGGTGCGTCCATCCTGATTGCGCTGATCACCATCAGCTTTCAAACAATCCGGGCAGCCATCGTGAATCCGATCAGGAGTCTGAGATCCGAATGACCGGCCCCTCATGAAAAGTCGGCGAGGTTCTTTATATTAGAATATAATTCTCCCAAAATGGAAAATATATTTCATAAAGAATTTATTGACCAGTGTCTGATCACCATCAATGAAAATACGCTGAAGATAAATAGTTGTTTACAGGAGCTGGATGAAAAAGACATCTGGTTTCGCAGCAATGAGCACGACAACAGCGTCGGAAATATTTTACTTCATTTATGCGGCAATATCAGGCAGTATATTATTTCTTCTTTGGGCGGAGAACCTGATATACGCGAAAGGGATCTTGAATTTTCAACTACCGGTGGATTTACCAGGACAGCGCTAAGCGTCAAATGGCAGGATACGATTCGTGAGGCAAGAGCGGTTATCAGCCATGCCACCACTGAAAATCTGCTTCGCCGTCGGGTGGTTCAGGGCACTCCTTATT
>DASXKM010000141.1:0-2712 GCA_036496825.1 Puia sp.
CCAGGTGAATATCATTCCGCAACCGGTGTCGGTTAAAACCGCCGGAACCGGTGGAAAATTTTCTCTTGGACCGACCACCAAATTTGTAACGGAGGGAAGTGGTCTGGAAAATTCGATTGATTTCTTTAACAGATATTTGAAAGCATATTATGGATTTACACTGGAAACAACAACTGTGGCAAAGGGTAATAACAATCTGATCCTGAATTTTGAAAGAATGGACGATTCGATACCCGGTGCCTATCATTTGTCGGTAGACAAAAAGGGAATTTATATCGCCGGTGACAATGAAACCGGTGTTTTCTACGCAATTCAGACATTGATCCAACTTCTTCCGATGCCATCGGGAAATCAGTCAGTTTCCATTCCCTATGTGGAAATCAATGACAGGCCCCGGTTCGCCTATCGCGGTCTGATGCTGGATGTTGGTCGTCATCTGATGCCGGTTCCGTTTATAAAAAAATTTATTGATTACCTCGCGATGCATAAAATGAATGAATTCCACTGGCATTTAACCGAAGATCAGGGCTGGCGCATCGAGATAAAAAAATATCCGCGTCTTACGGAAATAGGCGCCTGGCGTGACGGGACGGTAATTGGCAAAAGGCCCTGGAAGGGAAACGATAATATTCGATATGGAGGATTTTATACCCAGGATGAAGTCAGGGATGTGGTCGCTTATGCGTCAAAACGATATATCACGGTCATTCCCGAGATAGAAATGCCCGGGCATGGGAGCGCTGCCATTGCTGCATATCCCTGGCTTAGCTGTTTTCCGAATGAAAAAACAAATATTCCCGACAGCCTGCTCTCTGAGGAAGGGAAAAAAGCAACGGGCAAACTGGTTTATGAAAAATGGGGCGTGGCGGAAGATGTTTTCTGTGCAGGAAATGACAGCGTATTTGAATTTCTTCAGGATGTAATCAATGAAATCATTCCCTTGTTCCCTTCACAATATATTCATGTGGGTGGTGATGAATGTCCGAAAACAAACTGGAAACGATGTCCGCGTTGTCAGCAGCGAATCCGGGATCTCGGCCTTAAAGATGAACATGAATTACAAAGCTATTTTATCCAGAGAATGGAAAAATATATAAACAGCAAAGGAAAAACACTGATTGGATGGGATGAGATTCTGGAAGGCGGACTGGCTCCCAATGCTGTCGTGATGAGCTGGCGGGGAGAAAAAGGGGGCATTGAAGCAGCAAAACAAGAACATACGGTGATCATGACACCGACGACCTATGTTTATCTTGATTATTCACAAACCAAACACGAGGATTCCCTGGTGATCGGCGGATATCTGCCATTGGAAAAAGTGTATCAGTATGACCCGGTTCCTTCTGTGCTGTCGCCCGCCGATGGACATTATATCCTGGGCGCCCAGGCCAATATATGGACAGAATATATGACGAGTCCTTCGAAAATAGAATATATGATATTCCCGAGAGTGGATGCACTCAGTGAAGTATTGTGGAGCCCTAATTCAGCGAAAAACTGGAACGGTTTCAAGATGAGACTGCCCGTCCAGTTTGAACGGTATAATCTCTGGAATACCCATTATTTCAGTGATTCGTCGGAATATGATATAAGATAGAAATAATCAGAACGGGAAGCCCTCCGTTTATGATTCCAGTTTTGATTTCTCCTTAAAAAGAGTAAACGAGTATTTCTTGCCCGTCGTCGCTGCGGCCAGGGATACGAGTGTTGTCGTATCGACCAGACTCTTATGGCTATTGGAATTAAAAACAAAAGTTGAATCTGATCCGCTGCCGGAATTCTTCCTGTTCTCAACAACAGGATTAAAGGAATTTTTTTTCATCTCGCGGGAAAGTACCGCATAATCTTTTTCATTTGCTCCCTGAAGCCGGATAGAGGTGATGAATTTTGGCATATGAAAGGTTTTTAATGATTATTAATAGGGGTTACAAATGTAGCAAGTTGTTTTTACGGAAAGATGAACAGTCGCCAATTTTTAGTGAATAAGATCAAAATCGTGAATTAACGGTATTTTGGTATCCCGAAATGTCATTTCAAAATAAAGACCTGTTATGAAAAAGATATTTTTAGTCCTGATATGTTCGCATTTGCTCACGGCAGGATTTGCACAGTTAACGGTAAAGAATCTTCGCTGTGAGAACCGGCTCAATCCGGCCGGTTTGGACATCCCGGCTCCCAGATTCGGCTGGCAGCTGGTTTCCGATAAAAGGAATCTGATGCAAACGGCTTACGAAATCCGGGTAACCAATAAATCGGGAAAAGAGATTTTCTGGAACAGTGGCAAACAGGTATCGGATCAGTCTCTTTATATTCCATACGCAGGCAGGCCGTTGCTGTCTGCCGAAACTTATTATTGGCAGGTAAGAATCTGGGACAATATGGGAAATCATTCCGGGTGGAGCGAACCTGCTTTCTGGCAAATGGGTTTATTGCATGCGGATGACTGGAAGGCAAAGTGGATAGAATCAGAATCTCCTGCCGATAGCGTAAATGGTCCGGCCCTTTTATTCAGGAAACCTTTTCTGATAGGGAAAAAAATAATTTCAGCCACGGCATTTATCACGGCACATGGCATGTACGAAGCATCGCTCAACGGAAAAAAAATCGGAGATGCTTTTTTAACTCCCGGATGGACAAGCTATCACAAACGACTTCAATACCAGACTTATGATATTACTAATCTGATAACGACCGGTGAAAATGTGATCGGAG
>DASXKM010000142.1:0-11823 GCA_036496825.1 Puia sp.
ACCTGGTATTTTTCCGGAAGAAAGTCTGGGCATTTTACTGGAAATCATCAATGGACATACCCGGAAAATAGTAACCTTCAGTTATTGGAAAGATTTCAGGATAAAATTGTAATTTTCACTCCCGCGTACCGGAGATTCCGCAGCCAAATGCCCTAATATCATGTCGCAACATAGTAAACCGTATATCAGTACTTCATTCAGTTATGAAACACTTGAAGAAACTTTGGATGTAAAGCCAAAATCAAGTATGCTGCTGATTGGAGTTCCCAAAGAAACGGCTTTTCAGGAAAACAGAATCGGATTAACGCCCGAAGCTGTGAGCGTTCTGATTAGCAACGGTCATGAAGTTTTAATAGAACATAATGCAGGAGAAGCTGCCCATTATGGGGACAAGGATTACAGCGAAGCAGGTGCACGCATCATTTATGAAAAAGCAGAAGTATATAAATGCCCGACGCTTGTAAAATCTGCCCCGGTGGTTGAAGAGGACCTTCCGTTGCTTCAAATGAACCAGACGATCATTTCACCTATTCATTTATCGGCGCTCAAGTCTGAGTTGCTGCAGAAAATGATGGAAAAAAGAATAACGGGAATTTCGTTCGAAAACCTGAAAGATGAGAGTGGAAGCTATCCGATTGTACGAAGTATGAGTGAAATTGCGGGTGGCGCCGTAATGTTGGTCGCCGCACAATATCTGAGTTCCGCAAATCATGGTAAGGGAGTGCTACTTGGAGGTATTTCCGGCATTCCTCCTACAAAAGTTATCATTTTAGGGGCAGGGATCGTAGGAGAATATGCCGCCAGGGCAGCGCTTGCGCTCGGCGCATCAGTGAAAGTATTTGACAACAGTGTTTCCCGATTAAAAAGATTACAAAATAATATTGGATTCCGCATTTACACTTCTGTCATAGAACCGCGAATTCTTTCCAAACAATTAAAAAGCTGTGAAGTGGCCGTTGGGGCGCTCAGTTCCCAATCAGGGCGTACGCCGGTTGTTGTAACTGAAGAAATGGTCAGTAACATGCGGACCGGGAGCGTGATCATAGATGTCAGTATCGACCGGGGTGGATGTTTTGAGACTTCTGAAATTACGTCGCATGAACATCCGGTATTTATTAAATATGGCGTCATACACTATTGTGTTCCCAATATTCCATCCGGCTTTGCCAGAACGGCCTCCCAGGCGATCAGTAACGTAATTACGCCCCTGCTGCTGGAAGCTTCAGAGGAAGGCGGATTCGATAATCTGGTGTGGCATAAAATTCACTTACGCAGCGGTATTTATATGTTCAAAGGCGCACTGACGAATTTTCATCTTAGTCAAAGGTTCGATTTAAAATACACGGATCTGAATCTGCTGATTGCAAGCCAGCGATAATACTAGTATATGAGTATAAGAGTATAAGAATGAAGGCCAAAACTTTTCAATATCACTCCTATACTCTTACACCCTTATACTCTTCAAGTTCTTCATATCGATAATTGTCTTGCAAAAAGAATATTCTACCGGATCATTAGAACTGATGATCACCAGCCTGTCTCTTGCAAAGTCCTGTATCAGTTCCTGATACATAGCGGCTCCTGATTCATCCAGGTTCGTGATGGGTTCATCCAGAAGCAGCAGGGGCGTATCTGAAAAAAAAGCCTGTGCAAGTTTTATTCTTTGTTTCATACCTGAAGAATAATAACGGATCTGTTTGTCGGCAGCATCTTTCAATCCAACCCGCTCGAGGATTTGAGCAATGGTTATGCCGTTCACCAGGGGTTTGAATTGTCGATGAAACCTGAAAAACTCATTCGCCGTCATTTCTTCGACGGTTTCGAGATAGGGAGCAGCAAGTGACAGCAACGCAAAGTAATCAGCCTGCGGCTCTCCATTCTGATCGTAATAATTGATTTTACCTTCAGTGGGCATCAATGCGCCGGCAATAAATTGAAGTAAGGTTGATTTGCCGGAACCGTTTGGGCCGGTGATGGCATATGCATTCGAAGAAATAAATTGATAGTTGAAATGCCGGAATATCCATTCCCGGTTGAACCGCTTACCTGCATCAGACAGGATAATCTTCATCGGTATTTCCTTTTCCAAATCGTTTGATGATGCCACGACCGCTTTCACGGATAAAAGTGACGATTTCATCACGTTCATCTGTAGCCGAAAATTCTTCTTCGAGAAATTCCAGGGCCTGGGATGTATTTAGCCCTT
Source organism: Puia sp. (assembly GCA_036496825.1). Lineage (GTDB taxonomy): Bacteria > Bacteroidota > Bacteroidia > Chitinophagales > Chitinophagaceae > Puia. Next base: position 2,207 of record DASXKM010000142.1, read on the forward strand.
TATTATAAATGATACGGTAAATATCAAGGATGTGATTGATCTTATCAATACTAAAACCTCTTCTTTTAAGTCCAACAGAATTCACACCACAATAACTCAAAGGCAACCTGCCTGCCTTTATATAAGGAGGAATATCCTTTCCCACGAGTGAACCGCCCTGCAGGAAACTGTGCTTTCCTATTCTAACAAACTGATGAATGGCACACATACCACCCAGTATGGCATAATCTTCAATAATAACATGACCGGCCACCTGGGTATTATTACTCATCACACAATAATCGCCAACGATACAATCATGGGCGAGATGACAATAGGCCTGAATCAGGCAATTACTGCCAATCGAAGTTTTTTCCCTGTCTTTGGTTCCGCGGTTTACGGTAACAAACTCCCTTATAGTCGTGTTATCCCCGATGAAAACATTTGAATATTCACCCTGAAACTTCAGATCCTGAGGAATAGCAGCGATAACGGCGCCCGGGAAAATTCTGCAGTTTTTCCCAATCCGGGCACCTTCCATGATTGTAACGTTAGAACCAATCCACGTACCCTCGCCTACTTCCACGTCCTGATGTATGACAGAAAAAGGATCTATTTTAACGTTCGTTGCAACACGGGCGTTTGGGTGAATATATGTATGGGGATGGATCATTCGTTCATCGGTTGATGGTGAGGCCTGCTGCCCGCTTGGTAATATTTCTTTGATGATTGCAGGTTGCTTCATAAAAAATGCTGAGTACAACCCAGCCCTACAAAAATAAACTTATTTGACACATATCCGCTAATTTAACTTCTCTTTACCAGCTGTGCCATCAGGTCTGCTTCCGTCACTACTTTATTGCCTACAAACACGGTTCCTCTCATTTCCACGATTCCCCTGCGAATCGGATTCATCAACTCCAATTTCATGACCATTGTATCGCCAGGAACCACTTTCGCTTTAAACTTACAGTTATCAATCTTCAGAAAATATGTATCATATTGGCCACCCGCCGCCATTGCATTGATGGCCAGAATTCCGCCTGTCTGGGCCAGGGCCTCGATCTGCAGAACACCCGGCATGATGGGATTGCCCGGAAAATGACCAACAAAAAACGGTTCGTTAAAAGTCACATTCTTGATACCGACGATATATGTATCTGTCAATTCTATGATCTTATCGACGAGCAGGAAAGGATAACGGTGAGGTAAGGTTTTTTCAATTTGCTGGCTATTATAAATCGGCGCCTGTCCCGGATCATAAACCGGTGTATTTTTTAAGTGTTTATTCTTGCGAATATATTGTTTGATTTTTCGGGCAAAATCAACATTGGTAGAATGCCCGGGCCGGCTGGCTATCACATGACCCTTGATCGGATAACCAATCAACGCCAGGTCGCCAATCACATCAAGCAGCTTATGCCTGGCCGGTTCGTTTGGAAAACGCAATTCCAGGTTATTGAGATATCCGCCGCTTTTCACCTCCATATTTTCCCGCCCGAATGCTTTTGCGAGACGATGCATTTCATCGTCCGTAACCTTTTTATCAACAATAACAATGGCATTATTGATATCACCGCCTTTGATCAGGTTATTATCCAGTAGCATTTCCAGCTCATGTAAAAAACAAAAAGTACGGCAGGGAGCGATTTCTGTTTTGAAGTCTTTCATTGACTTAAGACCCGCATGCTGGGTACCCAAAACCGGACTATTAAAATCAATCAGGGTGGTTACTTTGTATTCCAGTGACGGCATAGCCATCATTTCTACACGTTTCTTTTCATCAAAATGAGTAATATTATTGTCGATGCTGTACCATGCCTTTGCTGCATCCTGTTCCTCCAGACCAACTTCTTCGATGATTTCCACAAAAGGCTCAGAACTGCCATCGATGATGGGAATTTCCGGACCATTTACCTCTATCAGACAATTATCCACCCCCATTCCTACGAGGGCGGCCAAAATATGTTCTATGGTACTTATTTTGGCTCCGTTGTCTTCAATTGTAGTTCCCCGGGATGTATCAGTAACCAGATCACAATCCGCCTTGATCAGCGGCCTGCCAGCCAGGTCGATCCGTTGAAACTGGAAGCCGTAACCGGGATTCGCGGGACGAAGCGTCATATCCACCATGATACCCGTATGGAGCCCGGTGCCTGAAATATTGACTGCCTGTTTAAGTGTATGTTGTTTATCCGGGTTGAATTGTGCGTCCATCGATTGAATTATAACCCGCAAAGATACAATATGGTCAGGACTTCCCTCCCCCTGCCAAAAGAGCATATTAACAAAAAATTACCCCCTGATTACCCTTTAGCGGAAATGATTTAATTTTATTTGTATACAAACGAATATATGGAAGGAAAAAAGCCAAAGATTTTGTTATGCGAAGACGATACCAATCTCGGAATGGTGTTGAAAAACTACCTGGAGTTAAATGATTTCGAAGTAACTCTTGAGCGGGACGGGCGACTCGGCCTTGCAGCATTTCAACGCGAACATGTGGATCTCTGTCTGCTGGACGTTATGATGCCGCATATGGACGGATTTACGCTGGCAGAAGAAATCCGCGACGTTAATCCGGATGTTCCTTTGTTTTTTATCAGCGCAAAAACGATGAAAGAAGATATTATACAGGGATATAAACTGGGAGCGGATGACTATATTACAAAACCGTTTGATAGTGAAGTGCTATTGTTGAAGATCCGTGCCATCCTAAAAAGAAATGATGATTTAAATAAAGAAGCTGATAACAAGGAATTCGATCTGGGCTCCTACCATTTTCATCCTAAACTCCGCCAACTCGTCCATAACGGGCAAACACAAACGCTTTCTCCTAAGGAAAATGAGTTGTTGAAAATGCTGGCTGAACATCTGAATGATTTATTGCCAAGGGAAGCCGCACTTAAAAAAATCTGGGGTAGCGATACCTATTTTAATGGTCGAAGTATGGACGTGTATATCGCCAAACTCAGGAAATACCTGCGTGACGATACCAATATTGAAATCGTAAACATCCATGGGAACGGATTCAGATTGGTAGCACCCGTAAAGGCTTCCGCATAATCAAAATTCAATTTGGCTGCCCAGGAAATTCAGATCGTTGAGATTGAATTAAGGGACCTTCGGGTTCTACAGGAAATCTCAAAGAGAACTTTCTATGATTCTTTTGCTGCGCTGAATACACCCGAGAATACGCAATTCCATCTGAATAATCATTTACGGAGGAAAAGCTAACCGCCGAAATATTAAATCGGAATTCTAAATTCTTTTTTTCCACAATAGAGGAGCCCCCCGTCGGTTATCTCAAAATAAATCAGGGCAATGCTCAAACGGTTTTATCAAATGACCGTGCGGTAGAAATTGAAATAATTTATGGTGACTTGTTATTTACATTTACTCTGGCATTTTTATTTTGATTTGCTTGTCTGTTGGCTGATACACGAATTGACCCCTGGTGTCTTTTATAGCCAGCCCTATCTGGTACGTTCCTTTTTGCACATTTTCAGTAAAGGCTATGAAATTAAATCCGGCATCGTCCAGATATGTCTTTCGGAATGCTGCGGTAATATCCGGCCTTTGCACGATCAACGTTCTGACCATATAACATTTATCCTCAGAACTAAGCGTTACGAAAATTGAATCTCCTTTATTAGTTTGAGTCGAATCAATAAAAGCAAATCCTTCCATAGAAATCACTTTCTCACCGATATTTACGGTTTGCAGCCAATAATGTATGGCCTTGTCATCTGCCACAGGTATTTTAGATGTTTCTGAAAATTTTGATCCTTTACTAATAGAATTCAAAGCGCTATCCAGCTTAGCTCTGAACGGAATATTCAGTTTATTTATCAGTGCTTCCAGATTTTCATCCCTCGGCTCTTTATTGAATACATAATAACAACCATCAAGAAAATTCAGCTGGGCGGCATTTGATTGAAATGCCAGGTTAAAATGCTCCAGGTTGGCAGCATTTGTAAGATAAAGCGCTTTCTGTGTCAATCTACCATTTTCTACACGTGATCTGCTACTGTCACTGAACAGTTGCATCGCCCGATTGTCCGCTCTTGCCACGTATGCAAGGTTTACGGGCTTGCCTGCTTTTAAAGCCAGATAAGCGAAATCCTGATAGTCCATTGGAAATACTTTCGGTGATTCGAAAGCCGGATAAAAAAGTATTTCGTCAAACTTTTTCATCAACTGAATCCAATTTTTAGAATCCAGATGCGATGGTGCGTACGTTCCAAAAGGAAGTCGTCGAAAAGTCAAAAGAGGTTTGATATCATAAAGCTGAACCAGGAGTGCAGCAACAATGATAGTAGTAGTTATCAGTGGTTTTATTTTGCTTTGAGCCAACCCGATAATCGTGAAAAGGACAATCAAATAATAAGGAGTCCAAAAAAATCTGGAGCTGGCACGGAATATTTCTTCCAAATGCACAAAAAATGCGGGAGCAGGAACCCTTAATAAAACTTTGTCACTCCATGTAAATACGAGGGTAATAGAAAAAATGGTAAAAAGGGCCACAAGTACATACAGGGGAATAAGTTTTTTATTTTGTGTTGCTTCACTGTTTTGAATTTTCTCATTTCGGATTTTTCGCCTGACAAAATCAAAACAATAATAAAAAAGTAAAACAGACAGGAGAAGAAATATTCCCAGGCCCATGTACATATAGCCTTCATATTGATGCCAGCTAACCATCTTTAGCTGTGGAAAATAAGAAGAAAATCCACCTGAATTAAACAGCGAATTTAAATTTAATGCGTACAATCCATATGCTCCCCCGACGCCCAGGTCTTCCTTTTTTCCAAATTCCACTAAGCCGGTTAAATACCAAAGTAACACAACAGTAAAAAGGGAAATGGCGAGATAAGTAAATAAATATTTCCTGCTGATTTTATTTTCCACAAAACAAAGTTTAGCAGGTATTGCAAAAGTAAATCCGAGTACCATCCAACACAGGTATGGATTAATTAAAGAGCTGAATATAAGTATAACAAACTGATAGGAAAGTATTCTTTTCGTTGGCGTAGTCTGAGGATCCAGAAAATAAAAATAAATGCAGGCGATTAAAAGCCATTGAGCACATAAGGCCGGGTGCATACCCCGGTAAACCAGGACGGGACTGGCTGCTATAAAAATCGCAGCAGCAAGGGTAACGATCCTGTTCAATTTGAAAAGCCGGCACAATAAGATAGTGAAATACGCCGCCAGCAAATGACAGATGAAAAGCCAGATCCCGAAATATTGAAAATCATCAGAAAGGAGCGGGGAGAATATTTTAAAAAAAATAGCCATCAAAGGAATGGAGTCTGTAAACCCAACATTTGTTCCAATAGGATAATTGTAACCTGTTATTTTTCCAAATGGGAAGTGCCATGGTTCACTTTTAAAATATGCCCATCCCAGATAATGCGTACCCCAGTCCTCGTGAGCGGACATCAGCCAGCTAATGTTCGACGGCTTCAGGGTTACGAGCCCATAGCAGAATTGGTAAATGATAATTACTGCGACAGTGGCCAAAAGCCACATCAAACTTTTTTTTATATCCATTGGATTGAAATAAGCTACTTTTTTTGCCAAATCGCAACAACCGTCTTACCCATACTATAATTCAAAATGAAATCTATGGGTTTGGATAAGGGAACAATAAAATTGTTCCAAAAACTGATTTGCTTTTTTGTCGGGTATTTTTGCTTTAAGAAGTATTTATTTGTAAGAGAAGCGACCAGACCGCAGGAGTCCAGATACTTTATTTTTCTGAGCGCAAGCTCACCTGGACCCGCTGCCAGGAGGGATTTCTTATTATAGCGTCGGTAATGTCCGATTGCCTGATCGAACTCGTTGTATAAAAATTGATGTGCCGGAACCAACACAATCAGGAATCCTTTATCTTCTAAAAGTGTTACCGCTCTGGAGAGTTCTTCTCCATCGTCTTCTATGTGTTCTATAACATCAATATACATGATCGCGTTAAACTTCTCTGATTTCGACAAATCGCCCGTTGTTCCTTTCAATGATTCGCAACAGGCGGGGAGTAGTTTATCTTTTATTTTTTCTTCCAGTCGTGCATATAATTGAGGATCCGGTTCAAGGCAAATCCATCTTTTTTGTGAACCGTCACAGAGCATAGTGGTTGTGCCCCCAATCCCGGCACCGACTTCCAAAACTTTATTCTTAAGATATGGCTTTAGAAAATGGCCATAGTATTTTTTCCAGGTGGTAGCTTCTTCAAACAAATCCAATTCGTTTCCTACATAATGGATCTCTCCCATCTTCTTTATTTTATTCGATAAATTTGTTCACAAGAAATATGGGACGATTTTGAGTTTCCTTATAAATCCTGAATACATATTCACCAAGTATACCGATTGAAACCAATTGCACCGATCCAATGAAATAAACACTTAAAATAATAGATGACCATCCCAGAGGTGCTATTCCAGCCAACTTGCCGATTAAGATATAGATTAAAGCGAACACTATCAGGATAACGCCAATTAAACCTGAATACAGGCATATTTTCACTGGCAGGCTTGAGAAAGAAAATATTGCATCCAGAGCCAATGTTACCAGTTTATAAGTGCTCATCTTCGCTTCGCCCTGGGCACGGTCAGGTCTCGAATATTCAACGAAACCTTGTTTAAATCCCACAAAAGATCTCAGGCCCGGCAGATATCTGTTTTTTTCCTGTAGGGATAAAAATGCATTCAGGGCCCTTTTAGACATTAATGAAAAATTGCCAACCTGTTTTATGTTTTCAAGTTTGGAGAGTCTGCTGAATATGAAATGAAAGATCCTGATAAAAAGTCGCTTGGAAACTTTTTCATTTCGCTCTTTTCTTCTTCCGTAAATTATGTCAACTTCATCGTCAACCGCCTTTTGATACATTTCTTTTATTAACTCGGGGGGATCCTGCAAATCTCCATCCATCATGGCTACATAATCACCTTTTGCATAGTTTAACCCTGCTGAATAGGCAGCCTGGTGTCCAAAATTTCTGGACAACGACAAAATTTTAAATCTCTTATCTTTCGCATTACAGGTCTTCAATTTCTCGAAAGTACTATCTGTGCTGCCATCGTCTACCAGTATTACTTCGAATTCTTCATGCGTTTCTTCCAACGCATTTTTTACTCTTTCAAAAAGGTCAAAAATGAGTACTTCTTCGTTATAAACCGGAATGACAAGACTGATCATTTGATAAACTTTTTAGATCATCTACCGACAAGGATTTACGTTTTAAATTCGATTTGCTGAAGATATAAAAATCAACCATAAACGACTGTCCTATCATAGCAAAGCCTGTAAACAGAATGATTAACAAACTTTCAATTTGAGCGACATAACTGCGGAGAGGGCGGGATTCGAACCCGCGATAGCGTTTCCACTATACACACTTTCCAGGCGTGCTCCTTCAACCACTCGGACACCTCTCCTTCCGCTTAAGGGACCGCAAAAATAAGGTTTCAAAACGTAGGTTTCGAATCTTTTTAAAGTATTTACTGTAGCGAAATCCGCATCAAAAAAACCCATTCAGACAACCCTCTAACTAAGAAAAAAAGATGGCGAATTTAAAGCTTACCGTGAATTATTCAGATAGCCGCTGGCAGTTGAAATATTTTCAAAGCATTCTCTGTTGTTTTGGCTGCAACTTCGTCGACATCTGTGCCTTTGATCTCGGCTAATTTTCTGGCGACATATACTATATAACTGCTTTCATTGAGCTTTCCCCGAAAAGGAACCGGCGGCAGGTAGGGTGCGTCTGTTTCCAAAACAATATGCTCCAAAGGAATATTTTTTAGTGCTTCCGGAAGTTTACTTTTCTTATAGGTAACCGTTCCACCAATACCAATATAAAATCCAAGATCGACGATCTCCCTGGCTGAATTTTCATCTTCATTAAAACAATGAAAAATACCTCGGAGATTTCCATTCTGATGTTCCCGGACTAACCGGATCGTTTGATCCATGGAATCTCGGGAATGGATCACAATCGGCAAATCTATAGATAATGCCCATTCAATCTGTTGATGAAAAACGAGGTATTGTTCTTTTTCAAAACTACGGTCCCAATAAAAATCCAAACCGATTTCCCCGATAGCCGCAAACCTTCTGCCAGCAAGGCTTTGCTCTATGTGTTGCAGGGCTTTCCGGAAGTCCGACTTCACTGAACAGGGGTGCAGGCCCTGCATAGCAAAACAAATGTCCGGGTAACGTTTTTCAAGCCCCAGCATTGAGGATTCACTCTCCCTGTCGATTGCCGGGAGATAAAACCGGGTCACGCCGGCCTCAGTAGCTCTTTGCATCACATTTTCAATATCCCCCGCCAGCGCCTGATCATATAAATGACAATGTGTATCAATTAGTTCCATATAAATTTTCAGTTATTGATGCCCTTGGAAAAGCTGATTATTTTTTATAAGAAAGCGGGTTGGCTCGAACATCTGACCCGAATTCGAAAGGCTTATACTGCCATATCCGGTTCATCCAACTTTGAGGGTGACCACATGTATTCCCATGGTTATCTGTGAAATATGTTTGGTGAATCAAAAAAAGTTCTACCTTTAAATCAGTTTTCATAGGGTACGGATTAAAAACGGGCCAGGGTGTCTACCCCGGCCCAATTTTTTTTAAGGTTGTTCTGCCAATATTCTTACCACTTTTCATTTTCTATTTTATAGTTTCAAATGAAAATCCTGCACCGGAAAAATACGCAAGTACTATCGGTAAAGCCACTTCTAAAACATTTAATGCCTTAGCACTATCGTGAAAAATTATGATGCTACCGGATTTCGATTTCTGAATTACTCTGTCAGCAGCTTGCTTTCCATTTACCTTAGGATCAAAATCGCCGGCCAGGACATCCCACATCACTACCTTATAATGTAATTTATCTATCAGATTTCGTATCTGAAAAGGAGTGGCCCTGCCATAGGGTGGTCTGAACAGGTTTGAATCAATAAGTTCCCGCGCCTTTTCAATATTCTCAAAATATGTTTTGTTATCAGTTTTCCATCCATTCAGATGGTTATTCGTATGGTTTCCCACGCGATGACCCTCCAGGAGAATTCTTTTATAAAGGGAAGTTTCCGCAAGCACATTTTTACCAATGCAGAAAAAAGTTGCCTTTGCGTTGTATTTCCTGAGCTCGTCCAATACAAAGGGAGTGGCAGCGGCATGTGGCCCGTCATCAAAACTGAGAAAGATTTTTTTCTGATTTCCTGCCGGCTCATAATTCCAGAGGCAGGTAGGGTAAATCATTTTCAGCCAGAAAGGCGTTTTTACAAAGTAAAACATCTGTAAAGTTACTCAGAAGCTGTTGATATGTATTACCTGACCATGCTGGCGGAAGATCTTTCCATTTTCCTTTAAAAATTGCTCCTGAGTGATTTTATCTGTCAACAGTTTATCCAAATAGATTTTTTCCTCTTCGCGCGTAATGCTAAGTGGCTTACCCGTATATACCACCTGATCACAGTAACCCTTCAGGAGAGGATCCAGCTGATTATAAAAAAGATTTTTAGATGCAAAAATGTCAGCCCCGATTACTTTGTTTCCGCTCATGCAAACAAATCCGACCATGGTACTGTCGGCAGATTTAAATTTTTCCCGGCAGTAACTATAATATTCAT
>DASXKM010000143.1:0-5716 GCA_036496825.1 Puia sp.
TGGCAAGAAACTGAAGACCATCCGGATCAATACTTATAACCTGGAAAATGGTAAAATAGTAAAGACACAGGCGCAGGACAATGATTTTTTTCTGGAACAAAACAAAGGCGATCTAAAGTCAGTGAAATTTACATACCCGAACATGAAGGAGGGATCCATCATCGAAATGGAATATTACAAAAGAATAAATTCAACCGACCTGGAAGACTGGTATTTCCAGGGTGATTTTCCGAAATTAAAAAGTATTTATACAGTCACACTTCCCGATCTTTTTAACTTTTCCATTCAGTTCAGAAATAAAAAATATCTGACCGGTACAAAAAAATCTGAGATGGTAAAGTCAGTATTCTCCAGCAATTTTGAATACCTGGATTCAAAGATCACAACCATTAGCTGGACATTTGAGAACGTACCTCCCATGCGCGAGGAGCCATTTACTTCCACGGTGGATAATTTCCTGGCCTGTGTGAAATTTCAGATTTCCGCGGTACCGGTGCGGCCCGGAGTAACGAGAACAGTTCTCAGGGACTGGCAGGAAGTATGTAATAATATTCTGAATTCGGACTTCTTTAGCTCTCAGGTCAGTAGCCCTGCTTCTTTTCTGAAGAAACAGGCGAATCAGTTTACTGAAGGCAAATCGACGGAACTGCAAAAGGCGATGGCCATATACGCGGGCGTGAGGGATCATTTCCAGGTGGACGGCAGGGGTGTGTTCAGTCCGGACGATAAGCCACTGGCAGATATTTATAAAACCGGAGCAGGCAATGTCGGATCCATCAACATGATACTGATCGCCATGCTGAGAACCCAGAAGATACAGGCGGATCCGGTGATACTGGCAACGCGGGATTTAGGAATTACCAACCAGGCTTATCCACTGCTTGATAATTATAATTATTTACTCTGCCGGGTAAAGGCAGATAATCAAATTTATTTCCTGGACGCATCGGAGGCCACCATGGGTTTTGGGAAGATTCCCCTTTACTGTTATAACGGGCATGCACGTGTGGTAACAGCACATAATTTCCCCGTATTCCTGGCGCCGGATTCCATTCGTGAATCAAAAATGATAACGGCTGATATCCGGAATGACAACAATGGAAAAATGATTTTATCATGGGCCGATCATGCGGGCTATTATGAATCGTCAGACCTGCGCTCGGAATTGAAAAATAAAACCAGCGAACTGTTGTTCAGGGACCTGACACAAAAAACACCCGACAAAAAATCACTGGACAGTTTTTATATCAGCGACCTGAAAAACCTGGAAGTGCCGGTCACATTACATTATACGATGACCCTGGAACCGCACAGGGATGAGCGTATATATTTTAATCCGTTTCTGAATGAAGGATTAACAGAAAATCCCTTTAAATCAGCTACCAGATCCTATCCTGTTGAAATGCCCTATGTATCGGAAAAATCATATATCCTGAATATGGAAATTCCGGCAGGGTATGAGATCGATGAATTGCCCAGGTCACAAAAAATGACTTTGAATGAGGCAGATGGTTCCTATGAATATCAGATCCAGGTGATATCCAATACGATCAGACTGAAAACTACTTTCATTTTGTCAAAAGCCATTTACGAACCCGGGGATTACAATTCCTTAAGGGATTTTTATGCAGCCATTCTAAAAAAGCAGGCGGACATCATTGTGTTTAAAAAGAAATCCTGAGTTTTTTTCCGGATTGCTGTAAGCATGCATGGCGCTTTGATGAAAATGTTTGTTTAACACTTCCAGACTTCCAGTCTTCCACACTTGTGTTAGAGTTTATCCAGCAGCTCAACCACCTTCTCGCGTTCCATGATCAGATATCCGAGCCGGTCGTTGCTGATACCATCTTTAAGCTGGTAAGGAAATTCAAGTTGCCCGTTTTTTATTACCGTTTCAAAATATTTGAAACAGATATTCTGATATTGTTTTAATTCTTCGCCGATTTCATAGAGATGGGTTGACAAAATAAAGAGAGAGGATTCTATTTTGATAAGTCCTTTGATAACGGTGGATGAACATTTCATGGCGTCCTGCACATTGGTGCCCTTAAATAATTCATCGATCAGCACCAGCCATTTTCGACGGTCGCTGATTTGAATTATCGTATTGCGAATTCTTTTTACTTCATTAAAAAAATAACTTTCTCCCTTCACCAGGTTATCCACTACATTGATATTACTGAGGATGCCATCAAAAAGGCTGATCCTCATTTTGTCTGCTGGTACGCCCATGCCGAGGTGGGCCAGGAAAAGAGCGGCTCCCACCGATTTGATGAAGGTGCTTTTGCCGGCCATGTTGGCGCCGGTCAGAAAAAAGAAATTGCTATGAGGATCCATCTTCACATCATAGGAAACGGCATCCGGAAGCAGCACATGGCGAAGGGCCTTTATGTCAAAAAAAGGGAATTCGGTATCCTCGATTTCGGGCATCACCAGGTTGTTTATTTTTCCGGCCTGCGCCATCGAATACCAGGCGTCCAGTTTACCGTAAATTTCAATCAGCGAAAGCACAGCCTGTTTGAATTTGTTTCTGATATAATTTCCATATTCCACCACTTCGTGGGCCTGGAGTTTATCACCGGATTTTTTTTCGGCAAGTGCATGCAGGAGGGGAATGGCCAACAACCTGTCGGCACGGGTGAGCAGATCATTCAATAATGGCGGGCAGGTTTGTTTTTTTCCGATGGATATAACAGATAGCATACCACGTATAAAATCCGCGAAATGGGTAATGGAATAACGCGTAAGGGAATAGTCCGGGGCGTGTAAAAGCTGGTACATCCGCGCGCTCACGGGATCGTGGGATGCCGGGATCTTATCCAGCGGTGTTTCATAGAACCGCTCCATCACCATCACGGTACCGTTTGAAATAGAGGGCGCCCATTCATTTTCATTTGCCAGGATGATTCCGATGATTCCCTGCGTCTGCAGAATCTTGTCAGACTGACTGAAAGGATGATTAAAAAATTCCTGTAATTGAATTCTTCCGCCTACGGTGCGTGTATAATCCAGTTTGCCGAAAATGGAAAAATCATCCGTTGTCTGGAAAATAGAAAGGTCCGCGTAGGTGGTCTGATCGATTTGCATAGTGATAGAATATGGCTATCGCCGGAATTCCAGACGTTGTCCCATTTGTGATTCATCAAAGCGGCCATTTCCATAAACCAGGCGGCCGTTTACAAAAGTATTTTTGATGGATGCAGGGAATTCGGTGCCTTCCAGGGGACTCCAGCCGCACTTGTATAATATATTACGGGCATGAACATCCGAAGATCCGTTCAGGTCGACCATCACCAGGTCGGCATGATATCCTTCCCTGATATATCCCCGCTCATGGATTTGGAAACAGACGGCTACCGCGTGACTCATTTTCTCCACCAGTTTTTCGAGGGAGATTTTCCCCTGTCGCACGTATGAAAGCATCATCAGCAGAGAATGCTGCACCAGGGGCAGACCGGCATGGGCCCGCAGATAAGAACCGGCTTCGCCGCTAATGGCTTCCAGTTCTCCGGACTGGTTTCTGAAAAATCCTTTTTCTGCCAGCGTATGCGGGGCATGATCGGTAGCGATCAGATCGAGCCGGTCGTCGAGTAAGGCCTTCCAGAGCGCTTCCCGGTTGTCGCGCGCTTTGATGGCTGGATTACATTTGATCAGGTTTCCCAGGCGATGATAGTCATCCGCACTGTAATGTAAATGATGCACGCATACTTCCGCCGTGATCCGTTTCTCTGCCAGTGGAATCATATTTGTGAAAAGACTAAGTTCTTTTTCTGTCGACAGATGAAAAATATGAAGTCTTGATCCATTTTTTTTTGCAAACTGCACAGCCGTTAGTGATGATTCGAAACAGGCATCCACATTTCTGATCAGCGGATGATCGGCTGCCGTCAGTTCCCTGTTTAAGGAAAGAAATATATCGAGGTTTTCGCGGATGATACGTTCCGATTCACAATGTGTGGCAATCAGTACTTCGCTTCCGGCAAATAATTTATCCAGCGTCAGGTAATTGTCCACGAGCAGATTTCCCGTGGAAGAGCCCATGAATATTTTTAAACCACACACATGATTTTTTTTCTCATTGGTGCGTAATGCTTCCTCCGTATTATCATTAGAAGTACCCATATAAAATGAATAATTCGCCAGCGAAGCTTTTTGGGCGATGCTGTATTTTTCTTCCAGCAGATCCTGGGTGAATGCAGGTGGCACGGTATTGGGCATTTCCATAAAAGAAGTGATACCGCCTGCGACAGCTGCCCGCGATTCGGTAAAAATATTCGCTTTTTGTGTTAATCCCGGTTCACGGAAATGCACCTGATCGTCGATACAACCCGGCAATAAATGCAATTTTTCTCCGTTGATTTCTTCGACAGGGAAATCAACGGAAATGCGGTTGGCAATTTTTTCAATCCGGCCGTTTTTTATCAGCAGATCGCTGTTAAACCGGCGTCCCTCATTGACAACCGAAATATTCTTTATCAGGTAATTTTGCATATCTTGAAACAGAATCGTAACCACTTAATGATGCAATTTATTAAAACGGTTGCAAGGCATGTTATAATTCTAATCCTGCCCTGCTTCGGCTACTCACAGTCCACCTATCTTCCACAGGGATCGCAGTACGAACATTTCCTGGACCGTATTGGCATCAGGATGCAGACCAATCCCGACCTGAATATTTTCACGGTGAAACCACTCAGCCGGAAAGTGTCCGTGCAGGTGACCGAAAATTCAGATTCGATCAGCGCCATTTTACCAGAGGGTGATGCTTTGCATATGGGCAAGACCGACCAGGACAACGCACACAGCCTCCTCATGAATAACAGCGAATGGGTGAGCGGCAGCCAGGAATCATTTAAAGGCAAACACCCGGTTTTTGGAACCATTTATAAAACACAGGCGAATTTTTTCGAGGTCAACGAGAAAGATTTTTTTCTCGCGATCAACCCTGTTTTGCAATTTCAATTATCCAAACAAACAGGAAACGATAAACAGGTTTACCTGAATTCAAAGGGCCTCACTTTTCGCGGCAAGATTGCCGACCATGTTGGTTTTTCAAGTTATATAACGGATAACCAGGAACGCGGTCCCGATTTTTTTACTCAACGCGTATATGGCACGGCGGGTTATCCGGCAGTTCCGGGTGTGGGTTATTTCAAGAATTTCAAGGGTGATACCACGGCTTTTGATTACTGGGACGCACGAGGTTCCATCGATTTTGATTTCTGGAAATATTTTACACTGCAGTTTGGGTACGATAAAAATTTTATTGGTGATGGATATCGCACGCTTTTCCTGAGCGACTACGCATCACCTTATTTATTTCTGAAACTTGACCTCCGGATCTGGAAACTAAATTATACGAATATCCTGATGGAGCTGATCAACCAGCATCATCCGGGCGATTATTATTACCCCAAGAAATATGCAGTGGTTCATCATCTGAGTGTGAACGCGACCAAATGGCTCAATGTGGGATTGTATACAAATATTGCATTCGGGGGCGTCAACCATTTTGAATTTTCCTATCTGAACCCGATCATCTTTTTGCCGGCGGCCCAGCAGGAAAACGGGAGCCCGGATAAAACCACCGTCGGATTCGATTTCAAAGCCAATATCGCACACAGTGTACAGTTGTACGGGCAACTCCTGTTCAACGAATTTGTATGGAGCCAGATCAAAAATTATTCTGCCGGCTGGTGGGGTAATAAACAGGGAT
>DASXKM010000144.1:0-3906 GCA_036496825.1 Puia sp.
CCGGATTACTGAGTAGCGATAAGAAACTTGAATACTTTTTTGCATATCATTTACCGATTCGTCTTGCTTTATTGTTTCATGGGCTTTTTGTCCGTTGCCCGGGCCGGCAAACCACCCGGCCGTGATATCGTTTCTGATACCGCCAACCGCCAACTGCCAACCGCCAACCGTCAACATTCAACGTTCAACGGTCATCGGTCAACGGCAAACGATTTACCGCCAACCGCCAACTGCCAACCGCCAACCGCCTACCGTGATACTGTTCCCGAAGGTGTGACTCCGCGCAAACGGAGCAGCATTACCCGTTACATGAACATCATTACTGACCGGCAGCAAAGGGATTCGCTTTTTCAGAAACTTGCCCGCACGAATGCGCCGGTTCAGGAATCGGACAGCGCGATGTGGAAGAACCGCGAACACGCATTTGATGTATATGGAGGCAAACAAATCCGATATGTTTATTACAACCAGTTAAAAGTTTTCGGTACCACCATTGAAGATACTTCGGTCGTTAAAAACAAGCTGGTGCGGTTTGCAAACAAGCTGCACTATGATACAAGAACCTGGGCGATCAAACAGGCACTTTTTTTCAGAGAAGGAGATACGGTAAATGCTTATAAGCTGGTGGACAATGAAAGATATCTGCGCCGGCTGCCATTTATCCAGGATGCCAGAATCTATGTGATCAACAGTTATGAATCCAGTGATTCCATCGATATCGTTGTATTGACAAAAGATGTATTTGAATATGGAGGAGCCATTACAAATCTGAATGGTACCAAAGCGGCCGCCAATATTTTCAATACAAACCTGCTCGGTGCGGCGCAACGAGTGACGGTCGGATTCAGCTGGGATAATACGTATACACCGCAATGGCGCACTGGTGCCAGTTATACGAAATATAATCTCGGAGGATCCTTTGCCGATGTTTCGGTTGGATACACGATGTTAAATGATAAACCCAATATTGATACCGGCCAGTATGAAAACTCCGCTTATCTGAATATTAATCGTCCGCTGTACAGCACCTGGGCCACTTTAACAGGCGGTCTCACTTTATCAGCCAATAAATCGGTTAACATCTTCAACTTTTCCGATACCGTTTACAGAAATTATAAATACTACCTGGTCGATGTTTGGGGAGGTTACAATTTCACCAATCAATATAAAAAAACAGGATATAATAGTTTGAAACCAAACATGGGTATTGAGGGACGAACCTATAATATGAACTTCACCCAAAAGCCCACGGAGGACACACTGAAGTATAATCCGAAATATAATTCACACAATTTTGTACTTGGACAATTCGTGGTGTATCACCAGGACTTCTTTAAAACCAATTACTTTTTCGGATTCGGAAGAACAGAAGATATTCCCATGGGATATACGTATGCCGCGAGTTTTGCATACGATCGATGGGATACATTGAACAGGCCTTACACAGCCATTCAGGCTCAAAAATACTGGCTGCCGGGTAAAAATCTGATTAGCACAACCGTGGGCTTTGGCAGCTTCTGGCATCAGGGTCAGTCGCAGGACGCAGTATTACACATCGCTGCGGACTATTATAGCAACCTGTTTCGTTTGCACGGACCCAAGTTGCGCGAATTTCTGCATGCGGATTATCTGATTTGTTTCAATCCGGTTATTTATAAATACATGCCACTGAATATAAATCGTGAAAACGGCATTTATGGATACCGGAATACTTTGTACAATAATTTTCAGCGGTTGAATCTCAGCGCACAGACAAACTATTACAGTCCGCTCAGTATCTATGGTTTTAAATTTAACTTCTATCTCTTAATGCAGGCCTCTTTGCTGGCCAGCTACGACGAACCCGTATATAAAAGTCCGCTCTACACCGGTTTTACTTTAGGTTTCCAGATCAGAAACGAAAACCTTTCGTTTAATACCCTTCAGATTTCCGCGACCTATATGCCGAATGTGGATCATACCTATAATTCCTACTACGGTCCGAAAACGTTCTTTGTGCAGATCACTTCCGTGACGGCATTTAATTTTCCGATTTTTGCGTTGACGCAGCCGACGTTGATACAATACAGGTAAAGCCTAAAGCCCAAAGCTTAAAGCCTAAAACCAGGTAAAGTTAAAAGTAGTTTTAGCCTTTCGGCTTTTGGCTTTCCGTTTTAGGCTCCCGTATTGATTTTATCAACCCGATTAACATCGCTTTGATATTATTTATTTTCCCTTGCAGCGATACATAGAGTGTTGAATCGAGATACAAAAGATCCTTCAAAAGCAGACTGCAATACTCTGTTTCCAGAATAGATCCGAAAGAAATGTCGAGAAAATGAACAAAGTCTTTTTCCGAGTTTCTGTCACTGCCTTCGACTATATTAAACGGTACGGAGTAAGCTGCTCTTTTTAACTGTCTTGTCAATTCAAATCGTTCACTATTTGGTAGAACCGGAACTACCTTTGTATATATGAACTGCACCAAATCGTGAGACTGGATCCAAACTTCATATTTATTATAATTTCTCATTTTGCGAAGGAAGATTCTATGTTTGAACCTTGCAAAATGTTTTACCATAGATCGTGGCCGTAAAATAACGTTTGGATCGACCCGCATTTTGACTGATTTCTGATTGCCGGATTGAATTGGTTTTAGGCTTTAAGCTTTGGGCTTTAGGCTTAATCTGCTTCTTTTTCCTGTAACGGATCAGTATCTGAGTTTCCAAGTTTTATTTTTGGATTATCTGACCTTCCGGTGATCCGTAGGGGAATACCGATGATGCCCAGAGGTGGGAGACCGATGCGCATTTTAAAATTTACTTTATTGTCGAAGGAAGTCTGGCCCTCGAAACGAATACGAAAGCCGCCGGTTTTGAATTTAAACCGCTCAATGGTAATGAGATTATTTTTGATCGAGGATTTTACATCTATTTTGGACAGTTCAGGATCTTTCAGATCGGATTTTCCGGAACTGCTGCTTACTGTATTGAATAATTTCCAATTCTTGAATTTTACATTCTTCACGCTGAGCACACCACCACCAGCCAGGGTAGGGTAGATGGGGTACATTTTTTCATTCAGTTTTCCACTAAGTGAATAATCAATGGAAATAATGCCGGAAGCGTGTTCGGCTGAGCTGGCGAGGTCATGAAATAATTTAATTTCTTTGTAGGCTCTTTGTACATCAAAATCTTTCGCCACGAGTTTATATTCAAAATTAGCGCGCGTCATACTGGTACTGGCGTATTTGCCACTCATGGTCGCCTGACAGCCGATGATTTCAAATCCCGTTTCTGATAATTCAATTCCACCATCCCTGATCAGCACGCCACCTGTAAATCGATTCAGCGTAATATCATTGTACAGGATTTTGTCCGCCTCAGCCTTTATAGTCAGATCGAGATTTTGCGGGATCACGATCACACCGGCAGCAGTCGTGGTGTCAGTCTGCAAAGTTTTGGAATCGGTCTGCGAAGTTTTTGTATCAGGTTGAGAAGATTTTGAAGAGGCATACACGGAGAATTCATTCAGATCAATATTTTTTGATTTCAAATTGAAATTCGCTTTCAGTATATCATTTTTTGCCAGAACATAGTTGATCGCATTTTCCACAAATCCGTCCAGTTGCAGATCCGATTTTCCATAGTGTGCCTGAAAATGTTCAAACCACATTTTGTCGCGGTCGAATCTGAAATGTCCCTGATTGATAAAAAATGGTTTTGGAAACATTTCCTGTGTGAGGACAACATCCTTTACATCCATCGTTCCGGAATTATCCAGCCGATCATAACGTCCGTTTTTTGCATCACTTTGTTTTCCTTTGAAACTGGCTTTTATTCTGATGAAACCGGAAATACCAATATCCTTTCGCGCGAAAACCTGGTAGATCTTTCCCAAATCGATTTCTCCATTGGCGGATAAATC
>DASXKM010000145.1:0-7086 GCA_036496825.1 Puia sp.
ACCAGCGCGTTGAAAACGAATCGGAAAAAATATTAAGGCTACTGTCTGAAAATAACGGATATCTCCCTTTTTATGACAAGTCCTCTCCTGAAGAAATTTATAATTTCTTTCATATCAGTAAAAAGACTTTTAAAATGACGACAGGCAATTTGTACAAGCAGAAAAAAATCCTGTTTACGGAAACAGGAATAAAGCTGGTGTAGTGTGGTGAATGTGGAACTGTACAAAGTGTAGGAATTCGAAATTAAATTTGCAGATCACAGTTTGCAAATGTGGAATAGGATTTATAACGTGTCAGATAATTTTTAGGAATAACTGAACGCGTGCAGATCCAATACTATCAAAGGGTGAATTTGATTTGAAATTAAATCCCACATTTTCAAATTGTCATCTGCAAATTTAATTTCGAATTCCTGCATTTTTACGCTTACACATTCACCACACTACGCTTGCGTAAGGTATTGCGTATAAACGTATCCTTCCCGCCCGCCATCGGTACGTATCAGGCTCCATTGTTCATTGGCCTTGCTGACCACCGTGACAATCTCGTTATGGGCTGCCTTACCTACAATTTCCTGATCTGTTCCGGGGCCCTTTCTGATGTTCAGGTTGGATGATTGTGTAGTTACTTTTGCTTTTGTTCCCGCAGCGGCTGATGCATCAATATTTAAGATCAGGTCCCCGGCCCGGAAATCCGGATCTATTTTGTTATAGATATTCCAGAGATTGTCCTTCACTTTTCCATCGGGCGTGCTTCCATCAATATATAAAACATTATCCTGTTCTCTCACTTTAAGATCGCTGATACCTGCGCTGTTTGCAGCGTCGATCAGCTCTTTGTATTTATCCCTGAGTACCATAATTTTTTATTTATTGATGGTGAGATTATTATTTATTTTTTTCGGATGAAGTGCATTTACTGCCATCATCAATTTTGGCAGCCGGTCCCTGCTGATGGTTCCCGTCAGGGTGACGACCCCCTGATCAACCGAAGCAGTAACGCCCGGAAAATCTTTTGTAGCATCCGGTAGCATTCTTTTTAAGGAATCGTCAGCTGAGATAACGACCGCTGTGTCCGGCATTTTCGTCGTCGTGTTGTCAGCAGGTGCAACGACTGCTGTATCCGTGGTTGTTGTATCTGAAGGTTTTCCTTTACAGGAACCCAGGATAAGAACAAACAGACCGAATGCGAGGAAATAACCCGCCAGGAAGTGTTTTTTCATAAAAAAGTTGTTTTGCTATCTGTGTAAAAATCATGCCACTAAAGCCCAAAGCTTTAAGCCTAAAGCGTAAAGCCAGTGTGGTGATTGTGGAAGGGTACGAAATGAAGGAATTCAAAATTAAATTTTCAAATGACAATTTGCAAATGTGAAATTGGGGCATTCTATTAGGCCTTTATCATATTTAAACGGAGAACATTATTTTCGAGATGGAACTTAATTCCGCTCAAATCCCAATCTTACAAATTGTCATTTGCAAATTCAATTTTGAATTATTACATTATTACCCTTCCACATTCACCACACTAATAAATGGTTCCAATGAGGAAATCATTTCTAAACTTCCCTTTCGGATCATAGGTCGCTGCCAGTTTTTTGAATTCCGGTAGTTTTTCATAACGGGATTCCAATGTGGATGCAGACATGGTAAATAGTTTGCCCCAATGGGGTCTTGCGCCAAAAGGAGCAAGTTCTTTTTCTATCAGCGGTAGTAATTTTTTCACTTCATCCCATTCCTGTTTCCAGGTAAAATGAATAGTTACAGAATCCTGGTTTCTGCAAGGACTGAGCCAGAGATTATCCGACGCGATGGTCCTGATTTCTGTGATAAACAAATGAGGCCCGATCTGCCTTCCCATTTTTTGAATGGCAAGGATGGCTTCCACCGCATTTTTTTGGGGTATAAAATATTCTGATTGTAATTCCTTTCCACTGCTCGGGGTAAATCCCATTTTGAAATGGGGAAGCCTTTCATACCATGGTCCGGGCTTTCCCATCTGTTCCGTACAATTTTCAGCCGATAGTTCGATGATGGGGTGCAGGTCTTTGATCGCTGCTTTGGCACCATAAAATTCCGGCATACCGCGATAGACTATTTCAGGATTTACCTTTTCTTTTATCCAAACCTCATTGATAGAATCCGATTGCCAGTCCGTAAACAGACTCACGCTGTAACCCGCAGAAACAATTTCTAAAAAATGTTCTTTCAACCGATCCAGGGGAAGTTTTACAAAAACGTTTTGCCGCATCGTATAAGCGGGTTCAATGGCTAACGTTAACTGGGTTATGAATCCGAGAGCACCCAGACCAACAACCGCTCCATTAAATAGATCCCCGTCTTTTTCTCTGCTCAGTTTTACAAGGGATCCGTCCGCAATAATAATTTCCAGGGCGCGAACCTGTGTAGACAGATTACCGTTCTTAACCCCGGATCCATGAGTCGCCGTCGTGATACTGCCTCCGATGGAGATATGCGGAAGGGATGCAAGATTGTGAAGTGCAAATCCTTTTTTATCAAGCCAGGGGGCCAGTTCACCATATTTTATTCCGGCTTCCACGGTGACCGTATTGTTAACCTTATCCAGTGACAAAATATTATTCAGACTGTTGGACGAAATCAGATTGTATTTACTGTCAGCAATCGTATTAAAGCAATGTCTGGTTCCCAGCCCCCGGAGTTTATCATATTTTTTCACGAGCGCCTGAACTTCTGAAACCGTTTTAGGATAATAAACATTGCTCGTGCTGAAGGTCAGATTTCCTGCCCAGTTTTGAAGTCTGGCCTGTTGGGCGAGACCGGAGAGCGGAGAAAGAAAAGGAGCGGCAGCGAATGCAGAACTCAATTTGATAAAGTTTTTTCTTTGCATGACAATAATATAATCGTTTTTTTCCGGTTGGACATGTTCAATTTGAAACAGAGATTAAGGTGCGCGACGGACTTCCACCCGCCATTCATTTCCGCTTGCCACAGAATGCGTTCTGGCAAAATCTCCCTGATTCAGTGCAAAAGATAATTGCAGAAGACTGTTTAGATAAGCCAGCGGTTTGCCCTTATCCACTGCACCAAAGGTCTGGCAATAAGGCATATCTCCTGAATAAACTTTTTCGTCTTTATGAAAAATCTCTACGTGCAACAGGTCTCCGTATTTCATTCCAAGCTGGTCAAATAATAGTCCGCTGATATTTGTCCAGATATTCCCATATTGCACATCAAGGATCGAAATGGTTCCTTTTAATTTGGTTCCTTCTTTCACGGCTGGCTGAAAAGGAATTTCGACTACTTCATTGGGAAGTTTAATGCCAACCTGTTCGTAACTGATCACGCCAGCCGCCAGTCTTGCACCTGTATAAGCATACACATCACGTCCATGAAAGGTATAAGATTCCTGTGAATTCTTTCGCCTGTTCAATACCTCGTCTATTTGTCTTACTTCAGCAATACCCTGAGAGGCGGCGATCAAAGTCAACGTGCCGTTATCAGGGGTAACAATATATTGACCTGTTTTTGTTTTTAATACCACTGATTTGCGGGTTGTCCCCACGCCGGGATCCACCACAGATACGAACACGGTTCCGGCTGGCCAGTATGGGATGGTTTGTTCAAGACGGTAAGCGGCTTCCCAGATATTATAGGCCGCTATTTCGTGGGTAAGATCAAACAATTTCAGATCGGCTGAAACGCCCATGGCTACCCCTTTCATGGCTGATACGGCACCGTCCTTCAGACCGAAATCAGACTGAAATACCACCATTTTATTTTGACCGTAAACAAATGAAGAGATTGAAAACAATACCAGAAGAGCCGTAAAGATCTTGCGCATGAGAGAGTAGTTTCAATCCAATTTACGCCAGGAAACGGGCTATTTGTACTCACCTTTCATAATCATAACAATTTTGTCAGAAAAAGGACTCATGACGCTGAATCCGGAATGAGTAGAAACGTGATGCAGACCTGATTAATTTTTGCAGGCGTATTATTTACAGTCGGTTTTTCTGTCTGCTCAAATACCAGGGTGGATATGCACTATAGCATCTATCAGGGAACGGCGGATCCGGTAGCTGCGACAACAGAACCTGTCCGTGGATTTTGCAAAAATGCGATCACCGAAAAATCTGATGGCTGCAGACCGTCCGGAATATTTAAATAGGCTGTATTTGTACCGGCGTTAATGGATAAGGATTGGAAATCCCTGACCGTAAAATAATGATTCAGGGTCTGGCCTTTATTTTCTCCCCTTTGTATGTGATCTTTTGTAAAATTCTGTACAAGGGCAATATTCATTTTCAGATCAGGATTTGGATTTGTTGTCCATGAAACGGCTATCTGATTTTTATTTCCCGCCTGTATTTTTACTTGTAATGCCGCTTTTGGTATTTCTTTCAGATCATTTTCAATCGTCGTTCTTAATTTGCCTTCATCACTGCCAACAAATTGAGCCCTGCCGTTGACTACAATCTGCGGGGTATATATGCTGCTGAGTTGAAACAAGTCCCCGTATTTCTGCTGACGTGTGGAATATGCTGAATTTGAAAATGAATCTTTCCATCCCAGGTAATTCCAATAGTCAACATGAAAACTTAAAACAAATACATTCTTCTTCCATCCGTTTAATCTGCCAACGGCTTCGTCGGCCGGTGGACAACTGGAACAGCCTTCGGATGTAAATAATTCTACCACAGCAAATCCTTCGGGATCGGGAATATACATATTGGCAGAAGACTGTTTTTTATACGAGGAAAAAAGAACCTGAAAGAGCAGGAAAATAATAAAGACAGTATTTTTTTTTATTACAGGGAGCATATATTTCTGACAGGTTTCACTACGCTAAAATACAAAAGAAAAATCCTTCTGTTTGTCGGTTTTACGACATACAGAAGGATCTCTCTACAAGTTAATCAGACTTACATAAAAAACTGCTCAGAAATGATTTTACCATCTTTCACATGATAAACACAAAGTTCAGTCATATCCATTCGTTTCTTGTCCTTCATCGTAGTGTCCATCCGCATGGTAACAGCGAATGTATTTCCCGCAATCATCGGTTCGGATACTTCAATCTTGTGAACTTCGGAAACCATGTTATTCCATTGTTTTCCTTTTTCAATAATGCCATCCAGTCCATGAGTTTCTTTTTGAAAACCTGCGGAAGCCTCAGGTTCGATACTCACCGCATCCTTAGCATACAATTCCCTGTGTGCCCCTTCGTAATCTCCTTTTTCGCAAAGTTTTACCAGTCTCTTGGCGATCTCTTTTGTTGTCATTTTTGCCGTTGCAGTTGTAGACATAATTGTAGATTTAAATAAGTGAAATAATATGATTTAGCTGCAAAAATCATACTAAGCGCATGGCATGAGGCGTATAACGAAAAGCCAAATTATTGATCGACAGGTAAATATTTTCTCTGCCTTCTGATTGCTAAATATTCGCTCAGTTAAATTAAAAATTGAGGCGTTGGGCCTTACGCTTTAAGCCTTATGCTTTAAGCCTTACACCTTAAGCCTTAAGTCCTAAGCTATTTTTTGGGAACTACCAGAGCGTAGATTACATAGATCCATCCAAGAAACCCATGTATGATCGCCCACAAGATTGATTTATTTCTGCTCCATGAAACGACAACAGCAATGACGGTACCCAGCCCGATACCTGGACCCACATAAACGGGAACTGCATATCCGTTGTACGGGCCGTTATAGCAGCCGGTCAGGAGAAAAAGAGGAACAAGAAAGAATAGATAAAATGTCCGCAATGCAATTATTTGACAGCAATTTTAGAAAATCCGGAAGGGAAATTATGAAGCAACTTCATTCTCAGCAACTTTTTTTTCTTTTTTCGGAGAATTCACTTTTTCCTTATGAACTACTTTTATTTGTCCTTTTGTCGATAAAGATTTTGCCAAAAGCTTGCCAGCCTTGTGAATCTGTTTTTCCAGTTTTTTTTCGCTGCTCTTCTTGTGAAATCCTTTTACAGTTTCCGCAATCCTGGTTTCAATCTCTTTGAGCAGTGATTTTTTTGATGATTTTGGAGACTGATCTTTATTTTTCTTACCCATAAACTTCAATAACAATTTGATGATATAAAGTTACTGGGTTTTTCAATAGAATCCATGTTAAGGTTAACCCTTCATTCAACAATGGGAATAAAGGATCACGGGTTATGGAAATTATTTCTCATATTTCATGGAATAATGTTCCACAACGGGAAAAGGTGAATAAAAATGATGAAGCAGATTTTTCCATTCCTGATATGCTTTTGAGTTCCTGAATCCTACCGTGTGATCTTCCAGATGCCGCCATCGGACGAGTAAAATATACCGGTTTGGTATTTCGAGGCATTGTTGTAACTGATGTCCCAACCAGCCTTCCATCGAAGAGATGATTTCCTGTGCCTGTTGGAAACTGGCTTCAAATGCGGCGGTTTTTTCAGGAATTACATCCAATATGGCGACTTCGAGAATCATCGGATAAAGTTTATTTTTCGCCCGTAACCTTTACTGCTGTTGGGTTTAGCGGGATTGGCAGAAAGATAGCACAATAAAATTAACAGCCTCCATGTTATATATAAAAATCTATAATGGTATAATAAGCGTACATTGTCCGCAGTCTGCCAAGGCAGGCGACCGTGGTATCTGATTATTCAACTAACCGTTCTTTTTTTATGGCTTTTATCGATGAAATCCTCCAGACACCTTCGTATGGATGGATGGATGCTAAAGGGTTGTTTCTGAAGCCCACGACTCGTCAACTTTTCAAAGAAGCTTTTTCCCGAATCAATATATTCAAATCAAGGAAAAACTGGATCGCTCTCATAAGCTGGTTTATGGCAAGCTGTATGGTGCCGCTCTTCGTGATTTTCTTATTGTATTATTTATCCTGGAAATCAGCCATTGTATTGGTAGTATATGCCATGGTGATTATGAGTACGCATGGAACTATTTGGTTTCATCGCTATTGTACGCACAAGTCGTATAAGTTCAGCCATCCGATATTCCGCTTGATCAC
Source organism: Puia sp. (assembly GCA_036496825.1). GTDB lineage: Bacteria > Bacteroidota > Bacteroidia > Chitinophagales > Chitinophagaceae > Puia. The sequence continues at coordinate 6,999 of DASXKM010000145.1, forward strand.
CCAGAACCTGGTTATTAAAACTTTTCCCGAAGAAATCTATGTGGTTTCACATCATGTCCATCACGTAAAATCTGATGAGCCCGGTGAT
>DASXKM010000146.1:0-5526 GCA_036496825.1 Puia sp.
CATTCGTATACTCACGTGGAACGTACGCAGCTGGGATGAATTTACCACAAAAAAACTCGACGCCTCGGGCCACCGGCTACCCATGTTGAAGCTGGTTGGAAAGCAACAGGCCGATATACTTTGTTTCCAGGAATTCTTTGAACCATCCGATACAACAAAATCCAATATCAGATATATTCAGCGCGAATTACAATTCCCTTTTTATTATTTCTCCAAAGACTTTCATTCCAGAGTTAACAAATATGAATTGGGCACGATCATATTTTCAAAATACCCGATTGTTAATACCTGTCAGACCAGATTCAGCGCCGATACCGGCATAAAGACCGAAAGCCTGATCGCCGCAGATATTGACGTTCGTCAGCGTATCATCCGGATTTACACCACTCATCTTCAATCCGTTTTATTTAAAGCAAAGGATTTCAGAAATGTAGAAATTATACGGAATGCGGAAGACAGTATGCTACAGGCTTCGCGTTCCCTTGCCAAAAAATTAAAAGGTGCGTTGGGAATTCGCGGTTACCAGGCAGACAAGGTTCGAAGGCAACTGGACGTCTGTACGTACCCCTATATTATTTGTGGCGATTTCAATGATGTGCCAAATTCTTATACTTATTTTCAAATACGGGGTAACCTGCAGGATGCGTTTATTGCAAAAAGTTTTGGTATCGGAAGAAGTTATATTCATATTTCCCCTACCCTTCGCATCGACTATATACTGCCTTCAAAACAATTTAAAGTTATCCAGACTATGAAACTGTCTTCCCCGTATTCAGATCATCACGCCGTGATCACCGATTTGCAGTTACAATAGTGAACGCGATAAATGTTTATATTTGACCGCAGTCATGAGTAACCTAAAAGTTTATAATTCCTATATCAGACAAAAGGAAGATTTTCTTCCCATCACACCCGGGCATGTGGGTATGTATGTTTGTGGCCCTACGGTAAGTGGAGAGAGTCATCTCGGCCATGCACGGCCCTATATTACTTTTGATGTTATTTATCGTTACCTGCTTTACCTGGGCTATAAAGTGCGGTATGTAAGAAATATCACTGATGCCGGACATTTTGAAGAAGAAGGACGTGAAGCGGAAGACAAGATTTCAAAAAAGGCAGTCATCGAAAAACTCGAACCCATGGAACTGGTACAAAAATATACCAATCTCTTCCATTGGGCGATGCATCAGTTTAACAATCTGGATCCAAGTATTGAGCCAACGGCTACAGGTCATATCGTTGAGCAGATCAACATGATCCAGGAGATCATAAAAGCCGGCTACGGATATGCCGTGAACGGATCTGTTTACTTCGATGTAAAAAAATACGCTGAAAAATATCCTTATGGAAAACTCAGCGGTCGGAAACTGGATGAACTTCTGGAAACCACCCGTGATCTCGACAACCAGGAAGAAAAACGTAACCGCCAGGATTTTGCTCTCTGGAAATCCGCACCACCGGGCCATATTATGCGATGGACAAGCCCCTGGGGAGAAGGATTTCCCGGCTGGCATATAGAATGCTCTGCGATGAGTTCGAAATATCTCGGGAAACAATTTGATATTCATGGCGGAGGAATGGATCTGATGTTTCCACATCACGAAAGTGAAATTGCCCAAAGCATGATTTGCAATCATCAGCTGGCAGCCCGCTATTGGATCCACAATAATATGATTACGATCAATGGCAGAAAAATGGGCAAGAGTTATAACAATGTGATTAAGCTGACGGAAATGTTTTCCGGAAACAATCCATTGCTTGCCCAGGCATATCATCCCATGACCATCCGGTTTTTTATTCTGCAAACGCATTACAGGAGCACACTGGATTTCGGGAACGAAGCTTTACAGGCTGCGGAAAAAGGGCTTAAAAGGCTTTGGGATGCATACCAGGAATTGTTGAAAATGAAGTCAGATCCCGCCAAAATCATAAATGAACAACTCGAAAATCAATTCAAATCACTTTGTGCCGAGATGGATGATTTTATGAATGATGATTTCAGTACTGCTAAAGTGCTGGCAAATATGTTTCAACTGGTCAATCATATCAACTCTTTCAGAAGCGGTGATCTCGAAAAAACAACCCTTTCCGTCGAAACGCTGTCTTATGTACAGACACATTTCAAATCTTTCCTGGAAGATATACTGGGACTTCGGGATGAATCAGTAACAGGTTCAGAAAAAATCAACGGTATTATGAATCTTCTCATCGACATCCGCCACGAAGCCAAGGCTAAAAAAGACTATCAGACTTCGGATCGAATCCGCAAGCAGCTGATGGAATTAGGCATTTCGCTGAAAGATGAAAAAGATGGCCGCGTTAGCTTTAGTATGGAATAAATTAACCTGTTCACATACCATAAACGCATTTTAAACGATATTATTAAGCGTAAAGCATAGGGCTTAAAGCGTAAAACCAGCCCTAAGGTTGCTACCCGTTAAATGATAATTCGGTACGATGATGATAATCAAGATGAAGACAAATACAAGGTCATATTTTTCATTTTTTATAGTTGGTGTTATATTATTCTGCGCTTGCAACAAACAGGAATCCAACAATATTAATCCGCAAACATCTTCCCTGAGCTATATTCTTGCCAATGGAACAACAACGACCATTTTCAATTCAGCAGTTATTAAAGGCGGTCTCGATTCCGTATTCAGCGGCCCATCCATATTCACGCTGTTTGTTCCGAACGACCAGGCATGTATTACATCAGGATTTACTCAATCAGTAATAAATGATTTTTCTTATGATCAGGCAAGGCAATGGGTTCTTTATCAAACATACGCCGGTACAGCGCTGTCTTTTGAATCATTTATAGGTAAATCCGAAGAGAAACTCATCATGGCAAATGGTGACTCCGTTTTTGTTACCGGAGACTCCAACAGGACTTATGTAAACGGCTTTCAGTTTTTGAATTCAGAAGCGGCGGGTAATAATGGGACAATGCTGGCATTGCAGAACGTATTGGTTCCACCGGCTATGAACCTGGATCAAATGCTCAATTCTGATACTTCCCTGACTTTTTTCAATCAGGCCGTATCACTGGCAACACCGGTGCCGGACACATTGAGTAATACGCTTGCGACTGGTGGACCATTTACGCTGCTTGCTCCAAACAATGACGCATTCAGAATTCTTGGATTTAATTCTCCTGCTGATATCAGTTCTATCAGTCCGGACAGTCTTCGTACCCTGGTTTTAACCAGCCTGATTCCTCAAAGAATTTTCAGTTATGATGTGGTAGATAGCACAACGCTTCTGACTGTTAATGACAGTACTCTTTTATTAAATATCACCGGCCTGTTCACAACCGTGAGAGTAGTCGGCAGTCCGTATTCCTCAAATTTTGTTTCATATAATACAATGGCCATAAACGGTGTATTATTTAAAACGGATTCATTGTTGATACATTATACGCATTAAATTGCGTTGATGAACCTGGAACAGACACCCTATATATTACATCTTGGCAGGGATAAGAAATTTGCAAAATTAATTGCAGGAAAAGAAGTTTTTTCCATTTCCAAAAGGCGCGATGTTTATTTGTATTTGTGTTTTTCTATCATGAGCCAACAGCTTTCCACAAAAGTTGCAGATGTGATCAGGAAACGATTTTTGAAATTATACCCCCGTAAACCAAGTCCTGATCAAATACTGTCGACGCCACATGAAACACTGCGTTCAATCGGATTATCCGCCGCAAAGTCCAACTATGTTCACAATGTGGCCAGATTCAGTATTGAATTTGGAATGGATCAAAAGAAACTGGCGAAGCTGAATAATGAAGAAATTATTGAATATCTGACAAAGATTAAGGGCGTAGGCAGGTGGACGGTTGAAATGCTTCTCATGTTTACACTGGGGCGCGAAGATGTATTTGCCGTGGATGACCTGGGTATCCAACAGGCGATGATTGCTATTTATAAACTTGACAAGTCGGACAAAAAAAAATTAAGGGCCGATATGTTACGGATTTCAGCCAAATGGTCCCCCTACCGGAGTTTTGCGTGCCTGCATTTGTGGCGGCATAAGGACAAAAAGCCGGATATCGGATAAAACCCGTAAAAAGCAACCGGCCTCCTGCTTTCCCGTATTGACTGTAAAGGAAATGACCCGCGGTGATCGTTGACAGAAATAAATTATATTCGTGTTTTACTGCTCATTCTATCATATATTAAATAGTTTAAGATGAAGAATTTTAAAATCTTACTGGTTGTAGCTGTAATCCTTTTCATTGGTATTATCAGCTGCAGTAAAGGAAGTACCGGGCCTGCCGGACCTGCGGGCCCCGCCGGACCGGACAGTGTGGTATATTCGCCATGGACTCCTTTGGCGTTAACATATGTTCCAGCCGACACATTATTTGAGCAGGTAATCAATGCACCATCCATTACCAAGGCTATTCTCGATAGCGGAGTGATTCTGAGCTATGTTAATTTTCTGGAACAAAATGGCACGTATCACCTTGTTCCAACAGCTGGCCTGACCGGAATCGGCATATTTGAAGATTTTGCGGTAGGTCAGATAAATATAGAATCAATACAGGATTACAGCACTTTACCATACCGTTATGTGACAATTCCCGGATCAATGAAAACAGGAAACAGCGCGTCAACCCAAAAGATAAAAGGATACACGATTCAGGAACTGAAGACCATGCCGTACGAGCAGGTTCAGCAGGTGCTGGGGAATTAATGGAGGGTTATCCCCGACTTGTGTTGATTGTATTGATCACCTTCGAAAGTGCAGGATACATACTTTTTTAAACCCATCAATGATGGGTTTTTTTTAAATTTCCTGGAGGTCAATAAATAATATTTTTTATTTACGAATGATATAATATATTTACATTCGATGTTTAAACTTTAATGCAATGACTATTAAAAAGGTTTTACTATTAAGCATGATCGGAATGATGGCGGTATTGTCTTCATTTGTTTCTTCTGATCATTCAACAGCAGCCTCATCCTCCACCTTACAGACCGGAACCTGGACTGTAGACAAGCCGCATACCAACGTCAAATTTTCTGTGACGCATTTGGTCATTTCCGATGTGGACGGCAATTTCAAATCATTCGAAGGTTCAATGGAATCATCCAAGCCTGATTTTTCCGATGCAAAAATTACATTCACGGCAGACGTTAATTCGATCAATACTGATAACGAAATGCGCGACAATCATCTGAAGAGTGATGACTTTTTCAATGCTGCGAAATTTCCACAGATTAAATTTGTCAGCACGTCTTTTACTCCACAGGGTGATAATAAATATAAGCTCGTTGGAAACCTGACTATCCGGGATGTGACCAAATCAGTAACCTTCGATGTACAATATGGTGGAACCGTGGTTGCGATGGGTGGTACACATGCGGGATTCAAAGCGACTACAAAGATTGATCGCTTTGATTATAATCTCAAATGGGACAAGACGACTGAAGCCGGTGGTCTGGTTGCAGGTAAGGACGTGGAAATTACAATCAACGCAGATTTTAAGAAATCATAATAAAGCTTAAAGCCCAA
>DASXKM010000147.1:0-6271 GCA_036496825.1 Puia sp.
CGGCTTTTACTGCGCGTGAGACCGCCAATCAACGCATTTGTAGAAAATAATATCGACAGGCCCTATGAAATCCACCTCGTTGAATTTAATTCTGAGCCGGATTTCGAAAACTTCTCCCGGGATGAGGATCGCAAAAAATTCCTTCATTTAAAAGAGCAGTCGGTGAAGTCCGTTTGGTTGATCAAAGGGATGAAACTATAAATATGTTTCTCCCGAACATTTAATTGAGTTTATATAACGTGCCTGAGAGTCCCTAATGATTTGGTGCATTCCAGAGCGCGACTCAGATAATTATTTTATCCGCGAACAACTGACTGATTTTTGATCCGGTGATATAATATATAAGATCCAAAAATAAATACCAGTCCGAGCAATACAGGTATCCATTGCAAAATCGGATCACCTGCAGCGAGGCCGGCAAAAGTAGCTCCGATCAGGTCAAATGTAAATCCGGCGTAAGCCCATTCTTTTAGACGCGGGAAACCGGGTATCAGGATAGCGATAATACCCAGAATTTTCGCTATGCTAAGTAAGGTGAGCACACTGTAGGGATAACCCAGATGTTTCATCATTGCGATACCCTGCGGATTGGGGAATAGAGCAGATGCGGCTGAGATAAGCATGAAGATCATGAACAGAATGGTGAAAATCCAATACCAAATTTTTGTCTTTTTCATCCGATATTTTTTGGGTTATTTTTATTCTAATATAAATAAAATGTCGATTATATATTTATTCTGACCTGTTTTGATAATCGGTGGACTTACTCAGATCACCCCACTCTTTATCTGACTGTGTTTTCAGCTGATCGTTTCGGATAGCACCATTAAAGGCGTCACTGCCGAGCAGCAGACGAAGAGGGGGCGAACTCATCCCGGCAACTTTTAGTATCGCCTGCGCTGCTTTTTTTGGATCACCGGGTTGTTTTCCACTATAATCCCGTTGGAAGCGTGCCGTTGCGCCGACCGTAGCATCGTAATCCAAAATGCCGTCGTGTATGCTGGAAGAAGAACCCGCAAAATCCGTCCGGAAACCTCCGGGCTCTATGATGGTTACTTTGATGCCCAACGGGCCGACTTCCTTGTCCAGTACTTCTGAAAAACCTTCAACGCCCCATTTGGCAGCTGCATAGGGCCCGCGCCCGATCGGCCCGATCCGGCCACCTACTGAGGATACCTGTATAATATGTCCTGACCGGCGTCTGCGCATAAAGGGAAGTGCTGCTTTCGTTACGATGATCGTGCCAAAAAGATTTGTTTCTATCTCTGCCCTGAAATTAGCCAGACTTGTTTCTTCAATTGAATTAATATTTCCATAACCCGCATTATTGACGAGAATGTCCAGTTGCCCGAAATGATCGATTGCTGATTGAACGGCGTTAAAGGCCGCCGTTTCATTCGTAACATCCAGGGCAAAGATCACCAACTGCTCTCCGTACGTTTTTTTTAAATCCTCCAACTGAATGGTATTTCGTGCCGTGGCAACTACCTGATGTCCCGCTTCAAGCGCCGCTTCCGTAATCGCACGTCCCAGGCCACGTGAACTACCGGTGATCAACCAAACTTTGGATGGCATATGTTTTTATTGAAAATTAATTATTTACTGCCTGTTGAATGATTTTTTCAACTCCCGATATTTTTTGAATCAGATCAGCCGGCAGATCAAAACGTTTTTGCAGATAAGAAAATGAAGTATAACTCATCCAGACTTTTTTGTCATTATCTTCCCAGGCGAGAATTTTCAAGGGCAGGTCCAAACCACAGAGGGGATTAGCATTCATGAGTGGTACGCCTCCGCGGGGATTTCCGAATATCAAAAGTTTCATTGGTTTTAAAGTCATTCCGACTTTAGCAGCTTCGGCTTCCTGGTCGATACGTGCATAAATAAAAATACCGTGACTGGTGAGCGCTTTTTCTATCGCATCCATAGTTTGAGATACACCGGGCAGACCGGGCAGTGTGATAATATCTGTGTTGGATTGCATATTGCAAAGATTTTGCTTTTTACCAATTATTTTCCTGATCCTTATTTGTTCCTTCCGGTTTAACCAGTGGATGAATCCTGCAGTCTGCCGAGCTTATTTTATTGTTGTTGAATAATCCATGATTGTTGAAATTCGATTATAAAGATGCAAGTTAAATGCATTTATGTAATGCCGAATATGGTATATGCCCAAGAAAATGGTTGCCGTTATCCGACGATAAGGAGGTCAAACGCCGTACTTCAATTTGTCGTCAACCAGCTTTCGATAGCACGAACCGTGTCCTGGTAGAAAATCCGGTAAGTGTCCTCTGTAACAAAACCGATATGTGGTGTCGCCAACACATTGTCTAGTGTCCTGAAGGGATGGTCAGCAGCTAATGGTTCAGTATCATATACATCCAACGCAGCGCCTTTGATTTTTTTTTCGCGGAGGACTTCTATCAGATCGGCCTCCCGGATCAGCGGACCCCTTGACGTGTTGATCAGATAAGCCGATGATTTCATCAGTTGCAGTTCATGCAACCTGATCAATTCTCTTGATCGTTCACTCAGGACCATATGGATCGTTATGAAATCAGATTCTTTAAACAGTTCATCTTTTGAAACTGGTATAGCGCCTGCGCCGGTGGCTTTTTCAATTGTAAGATTCGGACTCCAGGCCAGGATTCTCATTTCAAAAGCCTGTGCATATCTGGCAATCCGGCTGCCTATTCTTCCGAGGCCGATGATTCCTATTGTTTTTCCTTTGAGATCTGTCCCGATAGTGGTTTGCCATTTACCCGATCTGATATTCTGTGATTCCAGAGGGATATGTCGTGCGATCGCCAAAAGAAGACCCCAGGTTAACTCAGGCGCACCGCTGGCGAGGTATCCGGTATTTTTTACAGTGATTCCGAATTCTTCAGCGGCAAACAAGTCGATTGATGCGTTCCTGGCACCTGTTGAAACAATGAGTTTACAATTTGGCAGCTGGGAAAGAATTTTTCTGGTTAACGGAGTTCTTTCACGCATAACACACAGGATCTCAAATGGCAGTAACCGCTGGATTAATCTGGTTTCATCAGATTCATGCTGATCAAAAATAGTCAGCTCGGCCCGGTTAGAAATCGTGGACCAGTCTGCAAATCCGGATGATGCCCCCTGATAATCATCCAGGATCGCTACTTTGAGTTTTTTGTTCATCGCAATTCATTAAATTATTTTCCCGGTGAATGAAATACTGATCTCAATGCAAAGATATCCTGAGTTATTAAAATGAGCACTGAACCCGGCATGGTTTATAATAGTAAGTTTTCCTTTTAGAATAACAGGATTAAGATGGACCAGGAAATAGCGGAATCATTTAACTTTAGAGAGTCCCGTTTATATGCTGATCGGATTTGCTGCGGCGCTTTTGTATCGCTACTTAAAAGATAAATATTAAATATATTTTTATGAAAAAAGCCTGCCATAAAACCAATGCGGATATTTATTCTGCAAAATCCCGGATGATCAGATTTTCTACGGGAAATATTTTTCTGATCATGTTTATATGTATCTCATTCGGTTGCACTGCACAGAGCACCCCGCAGCGATCTCTCCTTGCCCTTTCGAAGGCAGATCATATCCTGGCGATAATAGATCCGGTTACCCTGAAGATTATTGCACGTATGCCCGTCGGTTCAGATCCGCATGAAGTGATTGCATCTGCGGATGGAAAAACGGCTTATGTCTCCATCTACGGCGGAGGCAGTCTGCACGAGTTGAATGTGATTGATCTCATCTCGCAAAAAACTTTGCCTAGCATAGATACAAGACCTTTATTCGGTCCGCACGGTTTGACATTCGCCGACGGAAAAGTATGGTTTAGTGCAGAAGGTTCCAAAGCCGTCGGCCGGTTTGATCCTTCCACAGGCAAGATGGACTGGTGCATGGGAACGGGTGAAAACCGGACGCATATGATTTACGTGACTCCCGATGGTAAAAATGTTTATACAACAAACGTGAGCTCGGGAACGGTAAGCATCATTGTCGATACATTATTGCCTCCGCCGGTGGGGCTTAATGGACAAACATTTCCGGGTGCTAAGGCACATATGGAATGGCTGCAAACGATTGTTCCTGTTTCAAGAGGCTCGGAAGGCTTTGATGTATCACCCGACGGGCGTGAGTTATGGACCGCCGCATCCGACGACGGGAGCATCGCTATCATCGACATCGCATCCAGGAGAGTGACTGAAAAGCTGGATGCGAAAGCTATTGGAGCGAACCGGCTTCAATTCACTCCAGACGGCAAACGTGTTCTGATTTCAAGTCTGAGAACCGGCGATCTTTTGATCTATGATGCTGTTTCGCGTAAAGAATTAAAGCGGTTGAATATTGGACACGGCGGTGCAGGTATCCTGTTGGATAAGGACGGGTCAAGAGCCTTTATCGGTTGTACGCCCGATAACTATATTGCGATCGTCGATCTAAAAACTTTATCAGTTGCCGGGCATATCGATCTAGCCGGTCCGGATGGTCTGGCCTGGGCAGTTCGGCCATAAACAAATAATTTTCTTACAGACTTATACTTCAAATAACTGCGGATCATAAAAGTCCGGAAGACCCTGGTACGGCTTATGCATATTAAGCTGTATTCATTCATCCTTAATCATTTTATTCGATGCAGTGGTTTGGCAGACGAGAAAGTACGAATGTTGATGACCGTCGGGGATTCTCCGGTGGCGGAATCGCCGCAGGGGGCGGTATTATTGGGGTAATTATTTACTTATTGTATACTTTTCTGGGCGGTAACAGTGTGGATCCTTCGCAGATTCCACAGATAAATCCGCAGAACGGTCAGTCCACCCTGAGCACAGAAGAGAAAAAGGCTGATGACCAGCGTGCCAGCTTTGTAAAAGTAGTGCTGGCAGATACCGAAGATGTGTGGACAGAAATCTTCAGACAAAATGGCCAGCAATACAGTGATCCGACGCTGGTATTGTTTAGAAATTCTGTCGCGTCTGCCTGTGGAAATGCGAGTGCATCTACAGGGCCCTTTTATTGTCCGAATGATAGCAAATTATATATCGACCTTTCTTTTTTTGAAGAAATGCAGGATAAACTCCAGGCGCCAGGTGATTTTGCCATGGCCTATGTAATTGCCCATGAAGTCGGTCACCATATTCAGAAACTAAATGGCACTGCTCAAAAAATTGAGCAATTACGTTCAAGGGCTAATGAAAGAGATGCAAATCGCTATTCGGTAATGCTGGAATTGCAGGCCGATTTTCTTGCCGGAGTCTGGGTGTATTATGAACAGAAAAAGCATAATATTATTGAGAAAGGAGATATCGAGGAAGCATTGAATGCGGCTAATGCGATTGGGGATGACCGGCTGCAAAAACAAGCCGAAGGAGTCGTAGTACCGGATTCATTCACTCATGGTACATCGCAGCAAAGAGTTTACTGGTTCAGGAAGGGTTTGGAAACAGGTGATCTCAGAATGGGGAATACATTTGGAGATGTTTCGTTGCGTTAAAACCGGATTCTTCAGACTTTGGCGGGATCGCTTAATCAAAACAGAAAAAAGAACAGCCATTGCCGGATGATTTGCGAAAGGCTAGTCCGACATGGCCAGGCCGCCATAACCTGTTAATAAATGGGGGGAAAAGGTTTTGTTGATTTGACTATGAAGTTCAGGTAAAGTAATTTCATTAGATGCCGGATTCTTCGTCAACAGTAAAATATTATACCGCCGCCATTGTAGCCTATACCATTTGGGGCTTTTTCAGTCTGGTCCTGCGACCCCTTGATACATATACCGCCGCCGATATTTTATTTTACCGTGTATTCACCTGTGCTGTATTGATGTTACTGACCGTTTTTCTTTTCAGACGAAATAAATGGAAGGAGACTGTGCAATTATTCAAAAGCCTGCCACCGGATAAAAAACGAATGACGATCTGGCTGAATATCGGCGGCAGCATTTTTTTAACAGGGAACTGGTTTTCGTTTATTTATGTAATGAATCATATCAGTGTAAAAGCTACCTCGCTGGCCTATATGGTTTGTCCGATCCTGACGACCCTGCTTGCTTTTGTAATACTGCATGAAAAACTCAGCCGGCTGCAATGGCTGGCAGTGGGATTAAGTGTTTCCGGTTGCTTCTTACTTTCTTATACGGATCTGAGGGATATGTATTTCAGCCTGATTGTCGGTTTCAGTTATGCATGTTATCTCGTCAGCCAGCGGAGGAATTCCGGTTTTGATACTTTTATCGTACTCACGTTTCATATCGTTTTATCATCGCTGATCCTGTTGCCCT